>JBBREI010000012.1:0-36349 GCA_038203035.1 Burkholderiales bacterium | reverse complement strand
CCTCATCAGCTAGTGGATTATCACCTGCCCGAAATCATCGGCGCCCTGCGGCGCGGTGGGTACTACGACCGGGTCATGTCGGCGGGGCCCGAGCTTGATCGAGTGAAGGAATACCTGCGGTCCTGGACAGGAGAGCGGCCGCTACGCGCCAATACAATCCAGCGCCCGCACTATCCACTCTTCCCCGGCCTGCGCCACCAGCCGTTCCACGACCCGCATGATTTTCCAGCCACCGCGGTGCTCGAGCGCGAGTTCGCGGCGATTCGCGCCGAGGCGCTCGCCCTCGACGACGCCGCGCTGCTCGACTACACACGGGCCGCGGGCATGCAGACGGGCGCGGGCTCGTGGACCCTGTACCTGTTCCATCACATGGGCGTGGAGGTCGAATCCGTCGCGCGCCGCTGCCCGAAGACACTTGCGGTGATCAATTCGCTCCCGCGGGTGTGCACCAGCTACGTCTGGGGCGACACGCTTTTCTCGGCAATGAAGGGCGCGACACACCTGCACCCCCATTGCAGCACCGATAACCTGCGCGTGCGGCTGCATCTCGGGATCGTGGTCCCGGAAGGTTGCCTGCTGCGCGTGGCCGGGGAGATGCGCACGTGGGAAGAGGGCAAGTGCCTCGCGTTCGAGGACTCCTTCGAACACGAGGTGTGGAACCGCTCCGCGCTTCGCCGCGTGGTGCTGATCGTCGATCTGTGGCATCCCGACCTCACCGACATCGAGATCCGCGCACTCACGGCGGCATTCGGAAAATCCGACGTGCGTGGCCTCTTCCTTCACGAGCGCATCGCGATGACCCCCGATCCGGAAGACTACATGCGCCACATCCGGTCGGTGCTTGCGGAGCAGGACAACTCGCCCGCGATCCGCGAGTTCTGGCCGGCCTAACGCTTCGCGATCATTGTGGCGAACAACTCTTCGGGCGTCGGCAAGCGTGCGAGGCGCTCGCGGCTTTCGCGCGCCGCCTTGCGGAAGTGCTCTTCGTGCGCCTCCAGCCCCGCCACATCGAACGGCATCTCGATATCCAGATAGGTCGGCGGGTTTCCCATGAAGTGGGATTCGAGGCCGTTGGTGTGCATCGGCGCGAGCAGGCGCGAGTTGTGGCCGGGGTCGAAGAAAAACACCGGCAGCCCGTTCCAGAGGCGAAGGAAACCCGAGGTCGAGAAGACCTGCCAGTAGAACGCGACCTGCGCGTCGAGCAGTCGCCGCTCGAACTCGTTGAACGAACAGGTGGCGAGGATGGTGACGCCGGGTTCGTCCGCGAAACGCCGCGACAGCGCCTGCGTGATCGCGGCGGGCCCGACGAAGGTGGGATGCCTGCCGTGGTCGAGCGCCTCGCGCATCCGCTGCGCCACCATGTCGCCGAAACGCTGCGCCCCGTATCTCGCCTCCTGGAATTCGAGGTCGAACTGCGCGATGACAAACAGCCATCGCGGGGCGTCGGTGCGTCCGGGCGAAAGCGCCGCGACCGCGGCGTGGTTCGCGCGTAGCTCGCCTTCGCTACGGACATAAAGCGGATTGAAGAAGGTGGCGCGCGGCGTGCGCCCTGCCCCTCGCAGTTCCACTTCAACCGGGTAGATATGTGTGGCGCCCTCGAGGATCTCCTCGACCCTTCGCACGTGCCGCTGCATCGCCTTTTTCTGGAGCAGCTTCGCAGCCGGCCCGAAATGCCGTAGCGCGCCGCGCGGCGCCGGCAGGTCGGCTTCGGGCAGGCGGCGGAACGTGCCGATGTAGGGGTCGCTCGTGGCGAGCCTGCAGCCGCGCTCGCCGAGCGTGTGCACGAGCTCGCCCAGCTCGCCCACGCTGAGCAGGCGTTGCGCGGCAAGAAGGTAGCCGGAGTACAGGCAAACCACGTCCGGCGCATGCGCTTCGACCGCGGCGAGGATGTCCCCGAGCGATTCATACGGCCGGCACGCGACCCCGAGCCCGCGGCCGTGCAGCTCGTACGCGCGGCGTGGAAGCAGGATGAGCGCGCGCGCCGCGAGCGGCTGGTGATGCAGCATGTACATCACCACGCCGAGCGCGCCGAAGTCGTTGTCGATGACAAAAAGCAACCGGGTGCTGCTGGAAGCCGCGTCCGTCATCGATGTGCTTGAGGTGAAACGACCCGGAATTATGTTGTTTGTCCCGATGCCGGGCAAGTATGCTCTCGGGCATGAACCCGGTCATGAGAAGCCAGGCGGTGCTGGCGTCAGCACACGCGGGCCGTCTCCTGGTGTCCCTCGTGACGGCGAGTGTACTCGGACGCAGCCTCGCGCCGGCCGATTTCGCCTTCGTGGCCCTTCTGTCGAGCATCTACATCGTGGCGGTGGAGGTCCTCGACATGGGGACCACCGCGGTCGCGAACCGCGAGATCGCGGCGCAGCCCGCGAAGGAGCGCGAGACGCTGGAGGCATTGCTCGCCCTGCGGCGGCTCGTCGCCGTCGCCGCGTTCGCCGCGTTGCTCGGCCTCGCGTGCAGCGAGTACGTGGTTCAGCGCGAGCTGCGGATCGTGCTCGCCATCGCGGCGTGCGGCGTGTTCCTCCTGCACCTGCACGCCTACCAGGTCGTGTTCCAGGTGCGCCAGGCCTACGGGCGCGTCACCGCGCTTGCACTCGCGTCGCAAATCGGCTTCCTGCTCGCCTGCGCCGTGATGCTGAAATTTTCCGCCGCCGGCGCCGCGATTGGCCTCCTCGTGGTGGCGCGCGAGGCGGTGCAGGCAATCGGTGCGCGCTGGATGGCGGTTCGCATGCTGGGCTCGCGCTTGCGCGCGCGCTGGCTCGACCCCCGCATCGGGGCGCTGCTGAAGGCCGGATGGATGATCGGCGCGGCCGGCGTCTGCTACAAGCTTACGGCGTATGCGGGCGGCTTCATGCTTTGGCAGATGTCCGTTCCCGAATCCCTCGCGAGCTTCAACGCCGCGCAGCGCCTGCTGGTGCCCATGTCGGACCTGGCCTGGCTCTTCGTCACCCCGCTCATCGCCGCGATGAGCGCATCGGTGTCCCGCGATGCCGCGGCCTTTCGCGCGCAGCTCGGCGGATACCTGAAATTCATGCTGGGCATGTCGGCGCTGGTTGCGATCGGGGGGTACTTCGTCGCGCCCTTCGTGCTGCGCCTTCTCTACGGCGAGACCTACGCCTCCGGGCCCCTGTCGGCGGTGGACATCTTCCGGTGGCTCGCGCTCGGGTATTTCTTCGCACTGGTCACGCCCCTGCTGGTGGTGGCGGAGCTCGCGCGCGGAAACTCGAAGGCGCTCCTGTTGAGCGCGGCGGCAACACTCGCGATCAACGTATCGGCCAATACATGGGTGATCCCGCGCTACGGCGCGCAGGGCGCGGCCATGACGCTCGCGGCGTGCGAGGCGTTCCTGTTTGCCGTGCTGCTCGCCCGCTGCGCGGCGCGCGGTGACCTCGGGGGTATTCGGCGCACTCGCGTTTGACCCGAACCCGTGTTACGTTACCGGGAGCCTGTGCCGGCCCCCGAAGTGCCAAAAACCCCAATAGAATCGATAGCTTGCGCATGGATCAGAAGACCATCCCCATCGTCCCGACCAGTTCCGAAATCGAGGCCGCGGAACCCGCCGTGACCCCGTCCGCGCCCGCCCGAGGCCGCGGCTTGTCTGATCGCCTGGGGCTCGACCTCGCCAAGCTCAAGGGGCTGGTTCCCGTCGCGCGCCGCCACCTCGAAGGCGAGTTGCGCGATGCCACGTATGTCCGCAGCGGCGGGCGCGTGGACATCACCAGGCCGCGCCGCTTCTACGGGATCCTCAACGAGCGCTGCAACCTCAAATGCCAGGGCTGCGACTACTGGCGGCTCGAGCACTACGTGGACGAGCTGCCGGCCGGCGAGTGGATCCGCGTTCTCAAGGAGATCAAGGATTTCGTCGGCCCCTTCCACATCAATTTCAGCGGCGGCGAGCCGCTGGTGAAACACGGCATCTTCGACATCCTCAACTATTGCCGCGACAACGCGATCCTCGCGGGCATGACCACCAACGCAATCATCCTCAAGGACCGTCAGGCGGCGCAGCTCGTGGAGGCCAGGCTCTTCTCACTCAACGTCTCGCTCGACGGGGCCCTGGAGGCCACGCACGACCTGCAGCGCGGCGTGAAGGGCTCGTACGCCAAGGTCCTGCGCACCGTCGCGCTGATGAAGGAGCATTCCGCGAAGACCGGCATCAAGGTGCCGATCGTGATCAAGCCGACGGTGAGCCGCCTCAATTACCAGGAGATGCCCGATCTCGTCCGCATGGTGGCCGGGCTCGGAGTCAACGGGATCCTGTTCCAGCCCCTCGGCGACTGGGGGACAAAGGAGATCGACGATCTCTGGATCCACGACATCGACGCGCTGCAATCGGTCGTGGACGAGGTGATCGGGATGAAGCGAAAGGGCTACCCGATCCTGAGCGCCGAATGGCATCTCCAGGACTGGGTGGCGCACTTCAAGCGCGAGCGGGCGCCGAACACGCCGGACCGGCTGCGCCGCGCGGGACTCGCATCGCGCCCGCCATCGCCCGACGCGTCCGTAGGTGATTCCGACGACGTGCAATGCTGGGTGGGTCTTACCACGATGCACATCAAGACCGACGGGACCGTCGTGAACTGCCACACGCTCGATCCGATCGGCAACGTGAGGAATCAATCCGTCCGCGACATATGGCACGGCGAGGTGGGCAGGCAGCGCCGCGCCGAGACGGTTAAATGCACCATCGGGTGCAGCGAGAACTGCACCATCAAGCGCACCGTGCGCCAGAACTTCCAGGGCGCGATGCAGCTGCTCAAGATCTGAGCGCGATCAGCGCCCCAGCAACGCCCAGAACGCGTCGGCCATGAAGCGGCGGCTCGCGCCGGCGCGTGCGGCATAGCCGCGGCCCGGCCGCAAGACGGCGGCGGCCCCGAAGATGACCGTGCGAATGAGGAAGCCGACCATCAGCAGGAAGTCGTAGACCGGCACCAGCGCGGGGCTGTTCCTCATCGCGAAGGCCGTCCGCAGCCCGCGCATCTTGGCGTGCTGGATCTTCACCGTCTGGTGCTCGAGACTCTTGCCCTGGTGATGAATGATGCGCGCGTGCGGCGTGTACACGACCTTCCATTCCCCCAGGTTCAGCCGCTCGCACAGCTCCACGTCCTCGCCGTAGAGGAAGAAGCGTTCGTCGAAGATGGTCGTGAGGATCGCCGCGCGCCGCAGCAGCATGCATGCGCCGCTCACCCAGCCGACCTCGACGTCCTGGGAAGGCTCGCGCTCGAGGTAGAGGGGAGGCGGCTGGAGCGCCTCCGGAAGGATGCGGTTCAGCAGCAGGAAGTTGCAGGCCACGTTGAGCACCCGCGGCGGGTTGCCGCCGGTCCAGCGCTGGAACGATCCGTCGGAGTTGAGCAGCCGGCAGCCCAGCGCCCCGAGATCAGGGCGCGCCTCCATGATCTCCATCATCCGGTCCACCGCATTGTCGAGGACCACGGTGTCGGGATTGAGGAGCAGGACGTAGCGACCGTGGCAGACGCGGAAGGCCGCATCGTTGGCGCGCCCGAAGCCGACGTTCTCCTCGTTGACGATGAGCCTCGCCTCCGGGAATTCCGCGCGGACCATCTCGATGCTGCCGTCGCGCGAGTTGTTGTCCACGACGATCACTTCGTAGTCTTTCCGGGCGAGCTGCATCTGGTCGTGCAGGGAGGTGAGGCACTCGCGCAGCAGCTCGCGCACCTTCCAGTTCACGACGATCACCGACAGCTTGAGCGGCGCGTCGTCAACCTCGGCGGGCGCACCCCTCCAGACCGGCTCCAGGCCGTCCTGGGTCCATATCGGCCGGTAGATTCGCCGACGCAGCGCCCGATACGCCCACACCGGCGGGCGGGTGACGAGGAACAACACCGAGCCTTCACGCAAGAGGCGCAGCAACCCCGAGATGCGCAATCCGGGACGGCGCATCTCCTCCACCGCGAGCGCCGTCGAATGCACGCGCCTGCGTTCCGCCACGAGTTCGGCCGAAACGGTCGGCGCCCACTGGTCGATCAGCCGGAGCGCCTCGTAATGCACCCGTGTGCCCTGGGTGAACGACAGGCTCGCCGGATGCAGCCGGTAGCGACAGACGACGCGCTGCACCGCGCGCACGCGGTAGCGCCGGGCAAGCTCCAGGTGCAGGTAGTAGTCGGTGATCAGGTGGACCCATTCGGGAACCTCGCCGATCGCCACCACGGCCGAGCGGCGCAGCACCGCCGAGCTCATCGCGATGAAACACGACTCGGCGAACAGGCGCTCGAAGACGAGACCCTGGGGCAGCGGGCCGTACTCGCGCCGGCGGTCGAAATCGCGCTCGTGCCCGCTGATGGCGAAGGAGACCGCGCGGCCGTAGATGATGCCGACCGCCGGATCGTCGAGCGCCATCTGCAACGCGAGCTTCTCGGGCAGCCAGACATCGTCGTGATCCAGGAAGGCCAGCCATTCGCCGCGCGCCTCGCGGATCGCGAAATTGCGCGCGTGGCCGAGCGGGACGACCTCGGGAGAGCGGAAATAGCACATCCGCGCGTCACCGAAGGAATCGAAGATCTGCGGCGTCGAATCGGTCGAGGCATTGTCCCAGAAGATGAGCTCCCAGTCGCCGAAGGTCTGCGCCACGACGCTCTCGAGCGCCTCGCGGACGTACGCCTCGCCGTTGCGCACGTTCAGGATGATGCTGACACGCGGGGCTCTCGCCGCGGTTGCAGGACGCTCGCTCGCCTGGCCGGGCTGGAGGGAATCGGGCATGGGAATGTGGGACATTCAGTCGAGTGCGAAGGCGGATTCGTAGCGCTGGCCCTTGACCGTCTGCGCGGCCTTGTCGGCGACGCAGCAGCCGGCAACGAGGAGGTCGAGGTCGGTGCCGAGGAAGCAGCGGAAGGCGTCGAGCGGCGTGCACACGATCGGCTCGCCGCGGACGTTGAACGAGGTGTTCACGAGCATGCCCACGCCGGTGAGGCGCTTGAATTCGATGAGCAGCCTGTGGAAACGGGGATTGGTCTGCTCGTGCACGGTCTGGATACGCGCCGAATAGTCGACGTGTGTGACGGCCGGGATTTCGGATCGCGGCACGTTGAGCCTGTCGATGCCGAAAAGCGCGCTCTCCCCGGGGGACATCTCGCGCCGCCGCCCGGGCCGCACGCCGGCCACGAGGAGCATGTAGGGGCTGTCGCCGTCCAGCTCGAACCAGTCGGCCACGTCCTCGCGCAGCACCGCCGGGGCGAAGGGCCGGAACGACTCGCGGAACTTGACCTTGAGGTTGAGGATTTTCTGCATCTGGGGTGAGCGCGCGTCGCCCAGGATCGAGCGCGCCCCGAGGGCGCGGGGCCCGAACTCCATGCGCCCCTGGAACCAGCCGATCGCCTTGCCCGAGGCGAGCGCCTCGGCCGCGTGGCGGATCATCGCATCCTCGTCGTGCGTGGTGAACTGCGCGCCGGCGGCGTTCAGCATCGTCTCGATCTCGGCCTGCGGAAACTCCGGCCCGAGGTAGGCGCCCTGCATCCCGTCCAGGCCACCGCCGTCGTGGCGCGGCACCTCGAGCGCGAGGTGGCTCACGGCGAGCGCGGCGCCGAGCGCGCCGCCCGCGTCGCCCGCCGCCGGCTGTACCCAGAGCGAGCGCACCGGCGTCTCGCGCACGATGCGGCCGTTGGCCACGCAATTGAGCGCGACGCCGCCTGCCAGGCACAGGTTCCCGATGCCCGTCTCGCGCACGGCGCTGGTGGCAAGGCGCAGCATGATGTCCTCCGTCACCTGCTGCACCGAAGCGGCGAGGTCCATGTGGACCTGCTCCAGGCGCTCCGAGGGATCGCGCGGCTTCGCCCCGAAGAGCGCGTGGAAGCGATCGTTGGTCATGCGCAGCCCGGTGCAATAGTCGAAGTAGTCGAGGTTCAGGCGGAAGCTGCCGTCCTCCTTCACATCGATGAGGTGCTCGTGGATGAGGCTCGCGAAGCGCGGCTCGCCGTAGGGCGCGAGCCCCATCACCTTGTATTCGCCCGAATTCACCTTGAAGCCGGTGTAATACGTGAACGCCGAATAAAGCAGCCCCAATGAATGCGGGAAATGCATCTCGCGCAGGATCTGCAGGTCGGTGCCGCGGCCGACCGCGAGCGATCCCGTGGCCCACTCGCCAACCCCGTCCAGGGTGAGCACCGCCGCCTCGCCGAAAGGCGACGGGTAGAAGGCGCTCGCGGCATGGGACAGGTGGTGCTCGCTGAAGAGGAGTTTTTCGCGGTCGAAGCCCGGATCGATCGCGCGCAGCTCGTCGAGCAGCATGCGCTTGAGGAAAAGCTTCTCCTTGATCCACAAGGGCATCGCAGCCCGGAAGGAGGCGAAGCCGCGCGGTGCGTACGCGAGGTAGGTCTCGAGCAACCGCTCGAATTTCAGGAACGGCTTGTCGTAGAACACCACCCAGTCGATCGAGGCTAGCGGCACGCCCGCGGCCTGGGTCACGTAGGCGAGCGCCTGGTGCGGAAACGCCGGGTCATGGCGCAGGCGCGTGAAGCGCTCTTCCTGCGCTGCGGCCACGATACGGCCCCCGTCAACGAGCACCGCCGCGCTGTCGTGATAGAAGGCCGAGATCCCCAGGACGCGCATGCGGACCTAGAACAGGGTGTAGATGAAGGGCGCGATGACGCTGCCCTGCGCGAGCACGAGCAGCCCCCCGAGGATCACCATCGCGATGATCACGGGCAGCAGCCAGAGCTTCTTGCGCGCCTTGAGGAACCGCCACATCTCGGAGAGGAACTGGAACATGGCGTTCAGAACTGCTGGCGGAAGTCGTCGAGGCTGCGGCGGCGCGGCTCGCACGGCGCCCAGTAGCTCGCGGCCGCGGCGTCGTAGCTGCGCTTGAGCGGATCGCCGCCCAGCCAGCGCCGCAGCAATCCGACGGGGACGATGAGCAGGCCATAGAGGGTGCCGAGCACGAGCGGGCTGACCACGCGGTGCAACACGTCTCCCAGCTTCATCCAGGCGCGCGCCGGGCCCGCGAGTACCGAGGGCCGCATGATCGCGGCCGCCAGCATGCCGACCGAAAGCCCCGAAGTGACGGCGAGGACCCACGGCGTCCCGCGCAGCCACCAGGCCAAAAGCGCGAAGACGACGCCGAACATGAAGCCAAACTTGCGCAACAAAAGCTCGTTCATTCGCACTCCTCCCCTGAAACGACGATACCACGGCGGCATTGCCGCATCGACCCTCCCGCGGACCTATCCCGCGCGCATTTCCCGCCTCAAATGCGCGCGCTGCACGCTTCCGTAAAGATGCAGGTAGATGCGCAGCGCCAGGGCCTCGAAGCGCTCCGGGCAGGCGCGCGCCACCCGGCGCCAGAACGGGATCGTGGCGCGGTTGACCGCCACCCCGAGCACCCGGTGCCTGATTCGGCGCCCGAGTGGCTGGGCCGGCTCGTAGCCGAGGTCGGCGAGCGTGCCGCGCAGCTGCGGCGCGATGCGTGCCCACGTCGCCAGGGCGCGCGCTTCGCGCGCGGCGATCGAGAAGAACTCGTCTTCGGTGAGGAAATGGTCGTGATAGCCCAGCGCCTCGGGCCGGTAGACCACCCGCAGGCCATGGTGCGAGAGGCGCTCGGCGAGCTCGAGGTCCTCGTGGTAGCGGATGCGCTCCTCGAAGTGGCCGCCGCGCTCGAGGAGCGACCTCTTCACCGACACGTTGCAGGTGAAGAAGGCGCGCCAGTCGAACTCACGCCGGTCGCCGAGGAGCCGGTATGCGCGGTCGAGGTGCAGCGCGGCCAGGCGCGAGTGCGGCAGATCCGGGGCGACGGTGACCCGGCCCAGCACCGCGACGCGATCGTCTGGAAAGCAATCGTGCGCCGCGAGGTGCTCGGCGACCATCCCGGGCGTGGCGATCGTGTCGTCGTTGATGAGCAGCATGATCGCGCCGCTCGCGGCAGAGATGGCGCGGTTGCGCGCGCGGTTGGCACCCGCGTTTTCCTGGTGCAGGTAGCGCACGTGCGGCGCGCCGAGGTGCGCGAAGGACTGCGCCACCGCTTGCGTATCGTCCCTGGAGCCGTCGTCGGAAACCACGATCTCGAAGGCGTCGGGCGGGGCGCTCTGCGCGCGCAGCGCGGCGATGCACTTGGCGAGCGTGCGCGCGCGGTTGTACGTCGGGACGATGACCGAGAGCGTCGTCATTTCGCGTTGTACGCCGCGGCGAGGCGCTGCGCGATGAGCTCGGTCGCCTCGGTCGAGTGGTGCACGTCGCCGGGGATGAATAGCCGCTTGCGCCAGTCCGGGTGGTCGCGCTTGAAGGCGAAGAAATCGGGCGCGTGGTCGACGAAGCGCGCGCAGCCGTTGCGTTCGCACCACGCCTTCCAGTGGGTCGAATGGCGATTGGCCTCGGTGTCGAACTCGAGCTGGTCGGGCCACGGGACGACCGCGACGCCGAGCTTCACGCCGCGCGCGCGCAAGAGTTCGGCCAAGCGGTCCATGTACGTGGTCGCCTTGCGCAGCGCCCCCTCCACGCCCATCGCGCCATATCCCGGGATGCCGGGGTCGACGGTCCAGTAGCTGCGCAGCATCCTGTGCGGCGCTTCGCGCCGGGTGAACCGCGCCTTCGCCAGCGCGTAGGCGAGGTTCGAGTAGGCGAAATGCGCCTTCATCCACGACTTCCAGTCGCCGGGTGCCGCGGCGCCCGCCTGCGCCGCCCCCGGAGGCTTCCAGCCCGGATCGGTGAGCACGGGATTGTCCACGGTTGCCCAGTAGTTGATGCCGTAGCCCACGTACCTGATCGTGCCCTCGGGCTCCTCGCGGTACGCGATGGCCTCGTCCTGCAAGTCGGAGATGTCGACGTAGACCAGCAGCTCGTCAAAGGCGTAGCCCGCGTCGAGGAGCCACTGGGTCTTGCGCCAGTACACCGACGGCGCATAGGAAAGGACGCCCGCGTCGAGCACCTCGAGCTGAGGCGCGAGCTTCGCGAACCTGCCCACGAACGTGTCGTCCCACGCGAGCCCGATGCCCTCGACGAAGGAGTCGCCGATGATCACCAGGCGGCGCTTGCCCTCGGGCTGCCGGGAGATTGTGCGCACGGCCGCGTCGCGGAATCCGAGCGAGTTCGTGCGCATCGGAAATTGCGCGCTGCCCCAGACGGCGCGATCGGTCGAAAAATTCGCCTTGAGGGTGTGGGAATAGCGCGGCTCCTCGATGCGGAACTCGAGGTCGGGATTCGCGGGCGGCGGCTTCCACAGCGTGAGCCCGAAGTCGCCCGCGAGCACGAGCGCCCCGAGGATTGCCAGGTTCACCGCGATCAATCGCAACGCGCCCATGGCTCAGGGATACTTCCGGCTGGCGTAGCCGATGGAGTACTTGTAGCCGCCCTTGCGGCTCTCCCCGGCGAACCACATCTCCAGGCGCCCGTTGTTCTCGATCACCGTGGGAGATTGCACCTGCTCGTCCTTCCAGTCGCCCTTGTCGTGCTCGAAGATCGGCGCCTCGACCACCTGGAAATCGAGGCCGTCGCGGCTCACCGCGTGGATGATGGAATCGTACTTGGGCAGCTTCGGCCCGTACGTGGCCGCGAAAATGTGGAAGATGCCGTCGCGCGTGATCATCGCCGAGGGCGTGAAGTACCCGTACCAGGCGCCCTTGAAAGCGTCCAGGTCGCGATAAAGCGCCGGCTTGCGCTCGCCCTTCGCATCCACGTGGTGGGTGAACTTGCTGCCGTCCTTCGACGTGGCGAGCAGCACTCCGATGTGGCCGTTCTCCTTGCCGTCGTTGGAGAACCGCATGCTCAGGTAGTAGAGGTAAAAGAGCCTGGTGCGCGGGTCGTACACCACGCCGGGCTCGCCCGCGCCGCGAAAGCCCCACTTGAACTTGTCGGGCTGGGCCACGATCACGGGGTTCGCCGCGTCCTTCGTCCAGCGAATCCCGTCGGGCGACGTGGCGTGCCCGACACCGCCCACGGCCTGCTTCGACCCTTCGACGTTCATGCCCGAGTAATACATGTGGTACGTGCTGCCCACCTTCACGACCGCCGGCGTCTCGATGCGCAGGTCGTCCCAGCTGCCCGGGGCGCCCGCGCGCACGACCGGCTGCGGGTCGATCTTCCACTTGAGGCCGTCGGGCGAGGTTGCGTGGTAGACCTCGACGTTGATGCGGGACAGGTCGCTCGGGTTTCCGCCAGACAGCCACATGCGGTACGTGTTGCCTTCCTTCAGCACCGAGGGATCGTTCCAGACCATCCCCTTCACCTGCTCGTTCATCACGATGATGGGATTGCCCGGATGCTCCTTCCATTCGGGCAGGCTCGCCCCCGCCGGTGGCAGGAGCGTTCCGCTGCAGCCCACCGCCGCGGCAAGGAGGCAGGAACCGGCTGCGGCGAATGCGATCTTCGAGCTCATCCGTGTTCCTCGACGACCGCGTGGGAGCGCACCGGCCGGCCGCTCACGCGCTGGTACATCTCCAGGTAGCTCGGCGCGAGCGCGGCCCAGTCGAATCGGCGGCGGACGGCCCCGCTCTCCGCGCGGGCCGCTGCGCTTTCGGCCTGCCGGTTGCCTGCCGCGGACTGCAGCCGCGCGGCGAGGGCGCCTTCCTCGCGCATGTCGACCAGGCGGCCGCGGCCGCCCAGCAGCCATTCGAAGTGCGGGGCGTCGTGCACCAGGACCGGCGTGCCGCAGCAAGCGGCCTCCACGATCGCCAGTCCGAAGGACTCTTCGAGCGCCGCGTGCACCAGGACGTCGGCAGCCCGATAGAGGTCGGCGACCTCGGCGGACGCCACGTGGGTGATCCGCAGCCGCGGGCCCAGGCGTTCGCGCGCGTGCACGACCAGCGCCTCGTCCTCGGGGTTGCCGTCGAGCCACAGGAGCACGTCGCCGTCGAGGCGTTCCACCTCTCGCACGATGTGGTCCACGCGCTTGTGTTCGCGCTTCACCGCGGCGACCGCGAGCACAACAAACGTGGACGGGGCGATGCCGAAGCGCGCGCGCAGCGCCTGCGCATCGTCGAGCGCGGGAAAGCGCTCCGTGCGCAGGCCGCACGGCACCAGCGTCATGCGCTCCGGAGCCACCCCCTGGGCGAGGGCGCCGGCGTGCGCGTCGCGGGCCACGTGGTGGATGTGGTCCACGCGCGGGTAATAGTCCGGCGGCATCAGGCTGCCCTCGGTGAAGAGGACGCGTGTCGGCAGGCGCGCGAAGCGCTTCGCGTGCTGCAGCGCGTAAGCCATCGGCGGATCGATGCAGTGGATCACGTCGTACCGCTCGCGCACGAGACGCGGCAGCATCGTCGCCGCGAACGCGAGGCAGTCGCGGTTGTATTCGGCGCGCCCCGCGAGCCACCCGAGCGGCGCACGGCGGGCGAGCGCGGTGGCCGGACGCAGCAACGGGGGCACCACCTCGTCCGGGCCTTCGCCGCCCGCGCTGCGGAAGAGCGTCATGGAGATTTCGCCGCGCAGCGTTTCGAAGAGCTCGGTGAAATAGCGCTCGAAGCCGCGTTGCACGCGTCCGATTCCGACGGACACGAGCGCCACCCTGGGTCTCGGGAATCCCGGTTCGCGCATCAGCTCACCCTTGGCACGCTGCGACGGTCATGGCGCACCCCGGCGCAGCAGCAGGCGCACATCGGCCACGCGCAGCGCGCCCAGCGCCGCGGCGAAGGCCAGGTAGGCGACGGGGGCAAGCGCCGCCGCCGCGATGCTCGCGCCCGGAAGGAGCGCGGAGGTCCCCGCGATCGCGGCGGCGGATGCGAGGCCCACGCGGGCGACGACGCTCCAGTCGAGCCTCAGGCCACCGTGGCGCCGCAGGAGGTAGATCGTCGGGAGCGTCGAGAACACCACCTCGACGGCGAGCGCGCCGACAGCCGCGCCAAGGTAACCGATCTGGAACACGAGCAGCGTGATCACCGCCGCCTTCATCACCACCGCCACCGAAACAAACAGCAACGTCTGCCGCTGGGTGCGCACGATGTAGAGCACCGGGCCCAGGGTGGCGCTCACCGCCTTCACGAAGAGCAGCAGCGCCAGCAGCCGCAGCGCGGGGGAGGCGGGTATCAACGCGGGATCGAGCAGGCCGAGGTAGAACTCGGCCCCGGCGAACGCCGAGACGAACGCCACGCCGGCGAGCAGCGCCACCGCGTCGAGGGCGCGCTGGCAGGCCTCGGCGAACCGCGCCTGGTCGGCGGGCCAGTAACGTGCCGCGATCGGATAGAGGGTGCCGGCGATCGAGCCCAGGGCGAGCAGGATCGGCCAGGTGAGCCGCTGCGCCGCGGAGTAGTACCCCAGCTCGACGGCCGTGCCGAGCTTCGACAGCAGCAGGATGTCGATCATCTCGTAGAGCGCGATCAGCAACCCGATCACGCCCACGGGAAGGGACATCGCCGCGCCGCGCTTCAGGTCCTGCGCCGCCACGCCCGCCACCGAAAGCCGGAAGTCGCGCCGCCCGAACGCCATGCAGAGCGCGAGGAAGATCGCGCGCGAGGCCGCGTGGCACGCGAGGAGCGCCACCAGGCCGCCGCCCAGGCGCACCGCCGCCGCGACCAAAGCGATCATGGCGAGCGCCGAGACGAGCTCGGCGGCGACCTCGCGCTCCAGCGCGAGGTGCGCCTTGAAGATCACGCGGAAAACCAGCACGCCGGCGTAGAACGCCGCGCTCGCCCCGCCCAGCAACGCCGCGCGCACCACGTGATCGGGATAGCGCAGGGCGAGCACGATCCCGGCGAATACGACCATCGCCACCGGGACCTGGACGAGCTTCAACGCGGCGACGGTCCGCACCAGGTGTGTCTGCCTCGCGGGCTCTCGCGACACCTCGCGCACGAAGATCTCGGTCGTCCCGAAATCCACGAGCCACTCGGCGAACACGAGCAGGCCCAGGACAAGAGCGTATTCGCCGAAGGTGCCCGCGCCGAGCGCGCGCACGATGATCGCGGCCACCACCAGGCGCGACAGCGCGATGGCCATGCGCCCTGCCATCTGGGCGCCCGTATTGCGAAGGACGCGCGCGGCGGTCGGCTCCGGGATCGCCGCCGCGGCGTCGTTGCCGGGGGCGTGCCCGGTCATGCGCGCGCCGGCGCCAGCGGCACCGTGGCGAAGCCCGTCGGCACGCGACCCTGCCGCAGCCGCCAGTAATGGATCGCGCACACCAGCGCGGCCAGCACGAAGAACTCGCGCAACGTGCTGCCCTGGCGTAGCGAGTTGCCGAACCACAGGTCGACGAGGAAGGCGATGAAGCCCGCGAAGCAGGCGGCGTTGATGACGAAGAGCTCCTGGTCCCGGACGCGCAGGTTGCGCCACGCCATGTGGAGCAGCATCGCGAAGATCGCAAGGTGCAGCGCCAGGCCCACCAGCCCGATTTCCACCCTCCACTGCAGGTAGGCGTTGTGGACGACCGGCACGAACTGCGTCTTGCCGAAGCGCGCCTTCTCGTAGAACTCGCGCGCGCCGCGCTCGCCCAGGCGCGTGTAGGGCGGCGCCGCGAAGGCGTAGCTGTTCATGCCGAAGCCGAAGGCGGGATGGACCTGCATCATGCGCCGGGCGTCGTCGGCCCATTCGCTGCGCCCCTTCTCCGATTCGGTGTTGCTCTGGAAGACGCGCGCCATGATCGGCTCCGCGAAGGCCAGCGCCACAACCGCCACCGCCACGCCTGCGATCGCGAGCGGGATGATCGCGTTGCGGCGCAGCCTGAGCCGGAACATGACCAGCGTGGCGAGCACGAGCGAGCTGACGCCGAAGGTGAGCCAGCCGGCGCGCGACAGCGTGAGGATCAGCGCCGTCCCGCCGAGCAGGATCGCCAGCGCGAAGACCCCCCGGCGCCAGGTGCCGCCTCGGATCAGGACCATGCCGAGGGCCATCGGCAGCAGCGTGGCCAGGAAGGTCGCGAAGATCACCGGATGGAGCATGAAGGCGCCGATCCGGGTCACGGTGCGGCTCTTGACGACGTTGTCCGCGCCCGTGACGTCGGCCTCGCCCAGCTTTTCCAGGCCGAAACCGGTGCCGGAAATGTACTGGCCGATGCCCGCCAACGACTGGATGAGGATGGCCACGGCCAGCGCCAGTGCCACCTGCGTGATCCGCCCGGGGGTGCGCAGCTCGTTGCAGAGCACGATGAAAAGCACGGCGACCTTGACCATCCGCGTCACCTCGTGCATCGCGGTCATCCGCCACGGGCCGGTCACGATCGCGCCCACGCCGAGCAGTGCGATCGCGAGCCAGGCGAACGTGACCTTCGGGATCCGCAGCCCGCGCAGCTTGCCGGTCCACAGGTCGTGCAGCAGGTAGGCGAGCAGCGCGAGGACGAAGATGTCGCTCAGCTCGACCCGGAACGAGGTCTCCCCGCCCAGCTTGGGGAAGACGGGGCCCAGCCGGTATGAAAGGTCGAACGGCACCGAGAGGATCAGGCCCCAGAGGCAGAAGAGGCGCACGTTGCCCGAGAGCACGGCGCCGATGGCGATGGCCGCGATGCCGAGCACGGCGATGAGCAGGTTCACCCCGCCCTGGCTCGAAACGAAAAGCAGGCCCACGGCGCAGAGCGCCGCGATGGCGATGATGGGCAGCTGCGTGCGCGCGGCGCGCAGCAAGGCGGTCATGTGCGCCGCGAGCGCGTCGCGAGGACCAGTCCGATGTCACGCGCGTTGCGTACCCGCAGCGACTCTTCGGCGGCCTCGAGGTCCTCGGACGTCGTCTCGTTTTCGGCCGCGAGCAGCAGGACGCGTCCCACGACCGGTGCCAGCGCCAGCGCGAGCCCGTTGGCGGGCACCCCGGCGCCGGAAAACAGGACCACTTCGTGGTCGCGCTGGAAGGCATCGAGCAGCGCCGCGACGCGTTCGGTCGCGACGTGGCCGACGGGATCGGCGACGATGCCCGCGGGCACGATGGCGAGGTTGGGATGAGTCGTGCGCAGGACGACCTCGCCCAGCGCCAGCTCGGGATCGACGAGCGCGTCGGCGAAACCGCGCAGCTCGGTGCATTTCAGCAGGCGGCTCAGCCGGCGTTCGCGCGGGGCCGCATCAACCAGCAGGACCGGCTTGCCCAGCTCGTCGGCGAGGCTCTCGGCCAGCTCCAGGCTGCAACGCGCCTCGAAGTCGCCCTCCCCCGCCGTGACCAGCATCAACGAGCGGGGCCCGCTCGCGAGCTCCAGATCGTGACGCAGGCGCAGCGCGAGGCGGCGCCATCGCTCCTGGTCCGGCTTGGCGGGCCGCGCCGCCCAGCGGAACAGCGCGCGCCAGCGCGAGACACCTTCAACTTCGCTGATATCCATGGCTCTCGCGCCTCAGGTGGACGGCGGGGCGAGCCGCTCGGGCATCACCACCGCGATGCGGGGCGCCCGGGTCGGCACGCCGACGAGGCCGTAGAAGGGCGCGGCGCCGCGCCCCTGGATCACCTGTTCGCGCCGTACGCGGCCGAGGACCACGGTGCGCACGAGCGCCACGCCCAGGCCGAGGATCAGCCCGCCGAGGAGCGCCAGGGGGTAGAGGATGATGGGCTTCGGCCAGTGCTTCTTGTCGGGCCGGACGGCCTCGGACACGACGCGAACGCTCGGCATCGCGCGCAGGCCCGCCAGCGACACCGAGGCCTGCGCCCGCTTGCCGACCAGTGTCAGGTATTTTTCCTGCGCGAACTTGTGCTCGCGCTCGAACCCCTGCAGCGTCGCCTCGAGCGTGGGGATCCCGACGATGCGGGAGCGCAGCTGCGCGCCACGCCGCTCCATGGCCACGAGCGACGCCTTGAGGCCGGCGAGCTCGATGCGCACGGTGTGCTCGCGCGTGAGCAGCTCGTCGCGCGCCGCGTTGCGCGCATCGGTCGAGGCCTTGGGCACCTTCTCGGTGGACTCGGCGATGATCGCGTCGAGGCTGGCGATGTTGGCGACGAGGTCCTTCACCTCGGGCGAGTCGTCGCGATAGCGGCCGCGGGACAGTGCGAGGGCGGTCTGCAGCTCGAGGCGCTTCATCTTGGTCGTCTCGCGCTGCGTGTTCATCTCGTACGAGGTCGAGATCGTGCGCGTCGCGGGCTCCGACCGGACCTGGCGTGCGAGCTCCTCGAGGCTCGCCTTCGCCGCCGCGACCTTCGCCCGCGTCTCGGCGGTGCGTTCCTCGAGGTCGGCCAGCTTCTGGACCTCGAACTTCTCCTTCTCGATGCCCAGCCCGAGGCCATTCTTGCGCATGAACGCGATCCTTTCGGTCTCGATCGCGCGCAGCGCCCCTTCGGCCGCGCCCGCCGCCTCGGTGAGGGCGTCGACGGACCTCATCGACTCGACGCGATAGCGCTCGAGCCGCTGCGTGAGGTAGACGTCGATCACGCTGTTGGCGATGTCGGCCACGCGACGCGAGGGACCCCGCACGGTAAGCACCCCCATGTTGGCCTCGCCGATCGAGGCCAGGTTGATGCCCGACTTCATGTCGGCCAGGGTGCGCGCGCGGTCCTCCTCCGCGGGTGTCGGGGCGTCGCCCTCGCGCGGGACGAACCACTCCTTCACGCCGCGGTAGGCGCGCCCGACGAGCGAGGTCTGCCACAGGTAGCCGAGGTGCGAGCCGAATGGATGGTAGATGTCGTCGTAGGTGAGCTTCTCGCGCTCGATCACTTCCTTGAGCACGGGCGCGGAGGTGAAGAGTTCACCTTCCGTGCGCATGTCGTCCTTGCGGAACACGGTCCATCCGCCGTAAAACTGGTCGCGCGCGGTGTCCCTGTCACCCTCGGTCATGAGGCTCGCCTCGACCTGGTAGACCGGCGGCCACCAGATGATGTACGCGGTCACGACGGCGAGGATCACGGCGCACGTGACGAAGATCACCCGCCACTCGAGAACGGCGGTCCGAGAGAGGCTCAGCAGCGCGCCCCGGACGTCGAACGTGTCGGGGTCGCGCGTGACCGGCCCCTGGATCTGGTACATCGTTGTCATACCCCCCTTGAATCCCGCATCAGTATAGCTGGCACATAAGTCACGCCGCCCCCGCAATCGCGCGCCGGTAGAGGTCGAGATATCCCTCCTTCAGGCTCCCCCAGCCGAAGCGCCGCCTGGCGCTGTCGCAGGCGCCCGAGATGCGCAGCTCGTCGCGGTGCGCCAGCAGGTACGTGAGCCGCCCCGTAAGAGCGCCGGCCGCGCCCATGTCCACGAGGTGGCCGTGGCCGTCCACCAGCCAGCGGAAGTGCGGCGAGTCGTGCGTGACGACCGGCAGCCCCGCGGACATCGCCTCGACCACGGCCATGCCGAAGGTCTCGTAGGTCGAGGCCGAGACCATCACGTCGGCCAAACGGTAGAGCTCGCCCACGCGATCCGAGGCCACGTGCGTGTGCCTGAAGCGCGCCCCGAGGCGCTCGCGCGCGAGTTCCAGGAGCGAGGCATCGCCGTCCGGATGGACGCTGGCATCGATCCACAGGAGGATGTCGCCCGGGAGCCTCGCGACCTCGTCGATGAGATAGTCGACCCGCTTGTGGTGGCGGTTGAGCGAGGTCACCGCGAGGATCACGAAGGTGCCGGGGCCCACGCCGTGCCGGCCCCTCAGCGCCGCGCGGTCGGCGGCATCGGCCCTCCCGGGGATGTCCACGCCCACCGGCAGCATGGAGCCCTTGCGCGCGTCCGCGCCGCGCGCGACGGCCTCCTGCTGCTGCCCGGGTGTCACGTACTGGACGACATCGGCATAGGGCGTGGCGTCGAATGGCGCCGGTCCGCCGTCGGTGAAGACCAGGCCGTAGCGGGAACGCACCAGCCCGCGCATCGCCGCGAGCGGGCGCGCAAGGGGCGGATCGATCACATGGACCACATCGAACCTGCCGCGCAGCAGGTGCGGCCATAACGCAGCGGCGAAGGTCGCGAATTCCAGGCGGTAACGCGTATAGCGCAGGCGCTTGCCGGCCATGCGCGCCACCATACCCGTGCGTTTCATGTGCGCGACCACATGCTCTCCCGGTGCGGGTTCCCCGGCGCCCTTGAACAACGTCGCATCCACGTCCGTGCGGATCAGCCCGAACAGCTCCGTCATGAAGCGCTCGTAGCCGCGCCGCGTCTGGCCAACCGTCGGGCAAACCAGGGCGACCTTCACGCGGCTGCGGCTCCTATCGGGGCGGCCCGGATTCACCTTCGATGACCTCATCGGCGAATGCGGCCGCATCGAGCACCTTGCCGCGGTCGAAGCGGGCGACGAGTTGGCGGATCTCCGAGAAGGAGAAGGGGCGGTGCAGGCCCGTGACCACCAGGACCGTGAAGAACAGGATCTGGAAATCGAGCCACATCGAATACGAGGAATGCGCGACGCGGCAGTAGCTCGACTCGAGCACGATGCGCTGCACATCCGAGAGGCGCTCGCGGCCCGCGAGCTGGATCGGTCCCGTGATCCCGGCGGGCGTGGCGAAGCGGTCCTCGGTCCACGGGATGGCCTGCCTGAGGGCGGCGATCACGTTTTCGGGCAGGGGACGGTTGCCGACGAGGCTCATGCGTCCGGCGAGGACGTGGAAGAGCTGCGGCAGCTCGGTGAAGGCGCAGCGCTCGATCTGGCGACCGATCCACGTGTAGAGCGGGGAATCCTTCTCGATGTTGAGGAAGCGCGTGCCCGCCATCGGCACCGTATCGCGGTTCGCGATGCGCTCGGCGTCGCGCCGCATGGTTCGGAACTTCACCACCCGCATCGACTGGTCGCGGAATACGCGCCGCGTCGACCGGTAGAAGATCGGACGCCCGTCGAGGACCCAGATCGCCACGATGCACACCGCAACCGCCGGCAGCCAGGTGATCGCGGCGAACAACGTCACCGTGATGTCGAAGAAGCGCTTCACGTTCGCGCTCCCCGCGGGCGCAACCAGCGGCTTGCGCGCTCGCAGAACACGCGCAGGAGGAATTCCGGGTTGCCGACCACGTAGCGCGTGAAGAGGCGCCGCGGCTCCTTCCACAGGCGGTAGAGCCACTCGAGCTTCAGGCGCACCATCAGGTCCGGCGTCGGCACCGCGGTGCCCGCCGCATAGTCGAGCGCGGCGCCGCCGGTCAGCAGCACGTGGGTGGCCAGCCTCGGGGCGTGAAGACGGACCCAATGTTCCTGGATCGGCATGCCGAAACACACCAGCAGCACGTCGGGGCGCGCGCGATTGATCTCGGTGACCACCGCGTCGCTTTCGGCGCCGGATTTGTCGAAATAGCCGTGGTGCGTGCCCGCGATGCGGATGCGCGGAAACCGCTCCTGGTACCGGCGGGCGGCCTGCTCGGCCACGCCGGGACGCCCGCCGAGGAAATAGATGCTGTGCCCATGGCGCTCGCACCAGGCGCCCGCCAGGGGAAGCCAGCGTGCATAGGTCACCTTGGGCGGCACGGACAAGCCGAGGATCCTGCATCCGAGGCGGATGCCGTCGCCATCGCAGAACACCATCTGGGCCTCGTTGAGGGCCTGGCGCAGCGCCGCGTCCCGTGCGGCAAGGTTCGCCGCGAAGGCGTTCGCGTGCAGGATCACCGCCTGCCGGCCGCTGCGTATGGACGCGTCCATGAAGTCGAGGACTCCGGTTGCGGTCACTTCGTGCACCGTGATCCCCAGCAACTGGAGCGCGCCCCTGGCGCGGTCCGCGGGCGGATAGCCGCAGGCGGGTGGCGCAGCCCCATCGGACGCGCTCTCGCGCATGAGCAGGGCCGCGCTCATTCGGCGGCCACCGCTTCCAGTTCCACTGCCGGGGCGCGTGCCCGAACGCCGTCGTATACCGACCCGAGGCGCGCGACATGGGTGCGGCCGCCCCAGTGTGACGCCGACTTCTCGCGGGCGGCACGGCCGAAGCGGCGGCACAGGTCGGGGTCCTGCCAGAGCCGGGTGACCTTCTGCGCCAGGTCACGCGCGTTGCCGGGCTCGAACAGCAGCCCGTTGACGCCGTCGTCGACGAGGTTGGCGAGCGCGCCGATGCGCGCGGCGATCACCGGGACACCATGGCTCATGGACTCGGCGCCGACCAGGCCGAAGGTCTCGAACCAGATGCTGGGGAACACCATCATTCTGGCGCCGCGATAGTAGGCATCCAGCTCATCGGGGCTGCGCGTGACCACCACGGGAACGTCGGGCGGGACCGCCGCGCTCACGACGCTCGTCTCGTTGCGCGCGATGCTGAAGGGCAGGCCGGTGAGGCGCGCCGCCTCCACCAGGGTGTCGAGGCCCTTCTCCGGGCTCAGGCGGGTGGCACAACCCACATAGCCGCCGGCCGCGGGATCATCGACGCCGCGCTCGGGAGTCTCCACCACGCACGGCACCATCGAGACCCGCGACGGCTCGATGCCGAGCTTCTCGACCAGCCACCGGCAGGTGAACTCCGACGGGCCGACGAACCGGCTCACGTGGTCGCTGTACAACCGGAACCTGCGGGCCATCGCATTGAAAAGCGCGACGGTGGCGCTTTCGACCACGCTGCCGCGGCAATTGTTGACGAGGGCCCGATGCTCGCGCCCGCCGATGCACTGCTCGCAGATCCGGCCTTCGCGCAGATGCGTGCCGACCGGGCACGTCAGCCGGTAGTCCAGGACGGTCATCACGACGGGAATGCCCCTGCGCGTGCAGCTCGGCAGGATCCACGGGGAAACCAGCGGGAAGAGCTCGTGCACGTGCACGACGTCGGGCCGGAAGGCCTCGAGCGTCGCCTCGAATTGCCTCACCGTTTCGCGCGGATAGAACGCGCTGGTGCCGGCCCGGATTCGCCCGCGCAGGTTCTGCGGCAGCTCCCTGCTGCTTCGCGTGAAGACCTCGACCTCGAGGCCGTGCTCGCGCGAAACGGCGATCGTCGCCTTGGGCGCGTTGTTGGCGCCGCCCCCGAAGCGCGACTCGTTATAGGCGTGGAGAACCCTCAAGTCCCTGCCTTCACGCAGTCACTTCGCTGCCCTGCTTCGCGGCAACGCCCTCCGCGGTGCACTGGCGAATCTGGCAGTCGACGTTGATGCGCGTGACGAGCTTGGACAGGGAACGGATGTGCACCGTCCAGACGGCGAGCGCGCTTTCCAGCTCGCGGTGCGCGTGGTCGCTCAGCTTGAACACCACATCGGTCATCTGCGGGTACTTGAACGGCGTCGGATCGTCCAGGTTGCCGCTGGCGAGCCAGCCTTCGATGTCGTAGCCAAGGCGCGTCTTCACCGGAGCGAGGATCTGCGCGGCCTCACGCCCGTGGGCATGCTTGTGGCGCGTGTAGGCGTGGAAGTCGCGCCAGAACATGTCGAAGCCGGGCACCTTGGTGTGGACGCCGCGTTCCTCGAGCAGCTTGCGCGTGGCGTTCATCGCGGCGTCGCAGATCTCGTCCCAGAGGTGGAACGAGGCGATCGCGCGGTAGCGGTACATGAGGTTGTCGCCCGCCGCGCCGGCCTGAAGGCGCTCGAAATTCTCGGGGCGCGAGTAGAACTCGATCACGGCCTCGGGCGTCGGGAAAAGCTCGCCCTTGGTTTCGGCGACGAAGCCGTCCAGGAAGCCCCTGATCTCGGCGTTGCCCCCTTCCATCGCGGGCAGCATCGCGCCCCACCATTCGGAGTTGCGGATGCCGTGGTGGCGGGCGAACCTGACCACTTGCTCGAACCAGCCGTCGTTCCAGAAGACGCTGCTCGTGAGGTGCCATTTGCGGCAGGTGATGTAGTCGTCGAAGGGCAGCGTGTCGGTGGCGACGATGATCTCCTCGACATCGAACACTTTCTCCTCGTCGTAGATGCCGTAGTTCTTCGGCAGCACGCGGAAGCGCGTGTCGAACTTGAAGAGCTCGCGCGACTCGATCGATTCCAGCTCCGCGCCCTTCAGCATCATCGCCTGGAAGTTGTGCATCTGGTGGATGTTGCTGTCGAGCAGGCTGTGCAGGCCCTTCAGGTGTGTCTTGAGCGATTCGCCCGGCAGGCCGAGGATGAGATCCGACACCGAACGCAGGCCGCGCCCTCGCATATGCACTTCGAGCGCCTTGTACGCCTCGAGCTTGATCGCCTCGCGCTTGACCTTGCGCAGCACGTCTTCATCGAGCGACTGGACTGCTTGATAGAGCACCATCGCGCCACCCATCTTCTCGACCGACTTGATGATGCGTTCGGGCTTGTTCTTGCCCGTGGTCGCGTCGATGAACGTGGGCCAGCCGTATTCCTTCTGCATGAGGCCGATGTGGCCGGAGATCTCGATGTCGCGCTCGTACATGCCGTAGTTCGAGTCCGCGATGCGCAGCGTGCCCATCTTCGGCGAGTGGCTCTTGATGCGCCTGGCGATGTAGGTGATCTCTTCCTTGATGCGGTCGACCGAGAAGTTGTGGATCTTCGAGTAGTACTTGGTGCCCTGCACGCAGAAGGTGCAGGTGAAGGGGCACCCGCGATTGGTCTCGATCATCGGGGCGAGCTTGCCGTCGAAGAATTCGTCCTGGATGCCGGTGAGGAAGGGCGAGGGGATGTCCTCGACTTCCTTGTGGCGCGGCTTGGTATCGTCGATCGCCGCCTGGCCGTCGGGGTTGCGGAACACGGAGGAAGGAAGCCCGATCCGGCCCAGGCCCTTGATCGTGCGCCCGCCTTCCATGAAGGTCTGGACGATGTGGTGCGCGAGGAAATCGCCTTCGCCCAGCGCGTAGACGTCGACAAACCGGTATTTGTCGAGGTAGGCGAGCTGGCGGTGCGGCTCGATCGAGATGTTCGGCCCGCCCATCACGCAAAGCACGTCGGGGT
Organism: Burkholderiales bacterium; assembly: GCA_038203035.1. GTDB lineage: Bacteria > Pseudomonadota > Gammaproteobacteria > Burkholderiales > Usitatibacteraceae > Usitatibacter. The sequence goes on along the minus strand of JBBREI010000012.1, from coordinate 11,814 downwards.
TGACCGCCTTGGCGGCGCGGAAGCAGTAGTGGCTGAGCGCCTCGTTCCAGACGTAGTTGCTGAGCATCAGCACATCTGGCGGCTCGCGCTTGATGGCATCCAGCAGCGCTTCGGCGTAGACGAAGATGCGCGACTCGATCTCGCGCCCCTTGTCTTCGTGGTCCATCACGGCCTTCATGTAGGCCACGCCCAGGGGCATGCAGTCGTTGGCGAGGACGCCTGAATAGTTGTAGCGCAGGTCGCCCAGGTAGACACGCGTGGTCATGATGTTTTCTCCATGATGGCGCGCGCGCGCGCCGTTGCCTTGCTGCTCGGCGCAATTTCACTCGCCATGTATTCCCGGTACCAGTCGATGGTGCGGCGCAAGCCGGCATCCATGCCGTGGCGCGGGGCCCAACCCAGGCGCTCGCGCGCCTTGCCTGCATCGAGGTATTGCTCGCGAATCTCGGCCGAGGCGATGTTCTGCACCACGGGCTCGAGGTCGGCGCGGCCCATCATCTGCAGCACCTTGTGCGTGAGGTCGAGCATCGTCGGGCGCATTTCGAGCCCGAAGTTGAACGCCTCGCCGGCCAGCGTGCGCTCGCCCGCGAGCTTCTCGGCCAGCAGCATGTACGCCTCGGCCGCGTCCTCCACGTACAGGAAGTCGCGCACGAACTTGCCGTCGCTGCGGATCATGAATTTCTCGCCGCGCAGCGTGGCCTGGATCACACCCGGGATGAGGCGGCTGAAGTTGAGGTCGCCGCCGCCGAAAAGGTTGCCACAGCGCACGATCGCCGCGCCCAGCCCGTAGGTGCGCGCGTACATGGTGGCGATGAGGTCCGCGCAGCTCTTGGAGACGTCGTACGGGAAGCGGCCCTGCAACGCGTGGTCTTCGCGATACGGCAGGCGGTCGGAATCGCCGTACGCCTTGTCCGAGGAGGCCATGAGGAATTGCCTGACCCCCGTCTGGCGGGCGGCCTCGAGCAAGAGCCACGTGCCCCGCACGTTTGCTTCCAGCGTGCTGACCGGATCAACCTTGGCCACGCCGACAAGCGTCTGCGCCCCGAGGTGGAACACGGTGTCGATCGAATATTCGGCGAGTGTCCTGCGGGCGAGTGCGCCATCTTCGAGCGCGCCGTGCACCGTCACCACGCGCGAGAGCCAGCCGTCGCTCACGAGCCGGCTGCGCGGCGCGCCGTCGCGCAGCAGCACGACCACGGTGGCGCCACGGTGGACGAGTTCCGGCACCAGCCAGCTACCCAGCAGCCCGGTGGCGCCGGTCACGAACACCGGGCGGTCACGCCAGAAGGTCGAGCTCACGCGACTTCCTCCTCCGCGGTGCGCCCGGCGACGCGCACCCACGGCGCCTTCCCGCCGACGATCAGGTTTTCGAGCTCCTGCTGGTCCTTGCTTGTGTCCATCGACTTCCAGAAGCCGGTGTGGCGGTTCACGTGCAGCAGGCCGCGGCGCGCGAATTCGGGCAGCACGTCCTGCTCCAGGTTGTGGCCTTTCCACTCCTTCAACGCGCGCTTCTCGAACACGAAGAAGCCCGCGTTGATCCAGTAGTCGCGCACCAGCGGCTTTTCCTCGAAGCGGTGCACCTTGCCGTCGTCGCCGAAGACCACCAGGCCGTATTGCGAGCGCAGCGGGACGGTGGTGAGCGTGGCCAGGCCGCCGGACCTTTCATGGGTGGCGACAAGCGCTTGCAGGTCCAGGTCGCCCAGGCCGTCGCCGTAGGTGGCGAAGAACCGGTCGCCCACATGGTCGGCGCAGCGCGCAATGCGATCACCCGTGTCCGCGTCGGAGCCCGTGTCGACGATGTTCACGTTCCACTCGCCGAAGCGGCCGTGGAAATAGTCGTACAGCATCTCGATCCGGTGCCCGCCCGCCAGGACGAAATCGGTGTAACCCTGGGACGCGTAGGTGCGCATCAGGTGCACCAGGATCGGCGTGCCGTTGACCGGCATCATCACCTTGGGGAAATACTCCGTGAACGGGTAGGAACGGGTGCCTTTCCCGCCGCAGAGGATCACGACCTGCATCGACTTGGACATGCGCTTGGCTTTCTTCTTGTTGAAGGGCGGTTGCGGATTCTTGCTGCGTTACGCTAGAGCTGCTGGTAGAGCTTGTACGTGATGAAGAGCTGCGCCGGGCGCAGGATGATCTCGTCGAAGAAGCGCACCACCTGGGCGCGCCCATGCTCAGGCACGAAGATCACATCGTCAGGCTGCAATTGCGTGACGGCGAAAGCAAGATAGGGGCCGGGCTGCCCGCTCGCCTCGACGTTGATCGGGATCGCCTCGAGGACGCCGTCCCTGGAGAGCCGGATGATGGTCACGTCGGACTCCGAGCCGCTGCGCTGGAATCCGCCCGCCATGCCGATCGCCTGCAGCGCGGTCTGCGCGCTGCGGTACGGGACCTGTTGCGGGCTCTTCACGTCGCCGAGCACAAAAACCGTCGGCTGGCGCACCAGGGTCGGTATGACCGTCACCTCGGGATTGATCAGGCGCGCGGCGAAGCGCTTCGACAGGTCCGCGGCGAGCTCGCGCGCGCTCAACCCGGCGGCGGGGATGTCCTGGAGGATCGGTAGCGAAATCATGCCGTCGGAGCGGATCGTGACGGTGCGCGAGACTTCCGGGAAACGCGTTACCAGGACCTCGACCTGGTCGCCGGCGAAGAGGAGGTATTCCTTGGTGAACCTGCCGGCCGACTGGACGATCGGCGCGGGCACTTCGATGCGCTCGGCGTTGGTGCGCGTGGCGGTGGAGCAGCCCCATAGCAGGGCCGAGGTGAGCAGCACAAATACGCTACGGACCATAGCTGAAGATTGTTTCGGCATTCCCTACGCCACCCTCTCCCGTGATTCGATGCTTCATGCGCGCACTAGTGATTCCGACCGGTCGGCTCTGGCCTGGGAGTCGACGCGCTTATTCTTCTTGTCTTGGGTGGTGCCCCGTCTCTGCGAACGGCTTCGATCACTGCGGGGTTGTGACCCATTGTAATTCGGCCCGGCCGGGTTGTGAACAATTTTAGCTACTTGCGCACCCCCCGGGGGTGCGCCGGCCAGACCTCTTGCACGTGCGGCGAGATAGAGCTCCAGCGCGACCAGATCCCCGGATCCAAACGCGGGCTGTGCGGCGCGCACGCCAAAATAGCAGGCGCGCAGCCGCCGTTGCAGCGACCCGAGCGACTGCCATTCGAGCCGATACGCCGGCCAGTCGGCGGGATGTCCCTGGCTGATGCGTTCGCCCAGCAGCGTGCCGCCCCAGTTGCGGTCGTGGCACTGTGTGCACGCCAGGTTGAACTGGCCCTGGCGCTCGAAGAAAAGGCTGCGCCCGCGCTCGAACGCGGCGCTCGCGGGCCCGTCGACCGCAACCGCAATCGGCAGCCCCGCCGACTGGCGAGCTACAAATGCCGATAGTGACAACAGCTCCTCCGATTCCCAGGCGGGCGCCTCGCGCTTCTGCTGTGCCGCCGCACATGCGCGAATCCGGCCTTCCAGATCCACCACCCGGCCCAGCGCCGCGTCGTGTTTCGGATAGGAAGCGGCCACCCCTCGCATCGACTTCGCCGCATCGCCGTGGCAGGAGGCGCACGCCGGCCCCTGCGCCGCCGGCGCTTTCCACAGCCGCTCGCCGCGCGTGACCCACAACATGCCGGGATTGGCGAACTCATCGCGCTGCAGCGCCTGCACGTCCGCGCCCTGGAACTCGATGCCGGACTTGAGCGGCTTCGGGGCAATGATGTCGGCACGGGTTGCTGCGCCGGAAAACACAAGCGCCGCCAGCAGCGTGCGGCCCGCGGTGTTCACGCGAGTGTGAAGGCCGCGGTGAGCCTGCCCGTCTCGCCGCGATCGTCGCTCCACTCCACAACAATCTCCCCAGCCTGCGTCGCCACCGCGAAAAATGCGAGGTACGGATTGGCCGCGACCCCGGAGCCCAACTCGGCGCTGAAGACCTCGCGCCCCGCCAGCGTGCAGGTGAGCTTGTTGACGACGTTCATCGGGATCGACTGGCCGTTCATGCCGCGGCGAAAGCCGGTCTCCATCGGATGCTGCACCAGCACCTTGATCTCGAACGGCTCCCCCTTGCGCACCGTTGGCGGGGCCTGAATGCGTCCAATCATCATGGGGTGCGCCTCACAGCGATTCGTCCAGGCAGGCCGCCGATGTCACCAGCACGTCGCGTTGCGCGATCCGGAAGCGTTTGCCGGAAAGTTCCGCGAGCACACGCACCTTCTGCGTCCCCGCCAGGCGCACGCGCGTCGAGACTTCCGCCTTGCCGGAGGCGGCGCTCAGATGAAAGGTCGCAACCAGCGGGCGCGGATTGCGCTCCGCAATGATGTGGATCGCCAGGACATGGTCGGCCGCGGACATCGGACTATCCACCCGGATGCGCATCGGCACCGAGTTGCCGTTTTCCGCGATCTGCGGCAGTTCCACCTCGATGCCACCCTCGGCCGGTGCCATGCCGTCCGCGAGCTTCCGGACCAGGGGCCCCACGTCCTGCGCGGGCTGGAAGCGGCCGGTCTGCGCGCGCGCCGGGACCGCGGCAAGCGCCGGGAGCGCAAGGAAATGGCGCCGCTTCATCGCAGCGTCCCGAGATAGGCCACGAGGTCTTCGACCTGCTGGCCGCTCAGCGCGGGTTTGCCCGCGAAGGCCGGCGCCACGCGCGTGAGTCCCTGCGTCCGGTGGAACGTGGGCATCGCGGCGAGTGGACGTACGCGCGAGATGTCCGCGATACGCAGGCGCAACTGCGCCGCGCTGAAGCGCGATCCGGCCTGCGCGAGCTGGGGGCCGACGTCGCCCGCGACATCGACGCCGGGCACGGCATGGCACAACACGCAATGGCCGCCTTCACGGGAGACAAACACCTGCCGCCCACGTGCCGCATCGCCGGCCGGCGCGAGGGGGGTTTCCATCACGTCGTCCGGCACGGCGGCACAGGATGCAAGCACCAGCAGGAGCGCGGGCGCGGTGACACGCGCCCGTGGCCACGCCGGGTCAGGCCTTGAGCTCGCCATCCTTCAACGGCAGCGAGCGCACCCGCTTGCCGGTGGCGGCAAACACCGCGTTCAGCACCGCGGGCATCACGTTCAGCGCGCCCGGCTCCCCATGGCCGCCCCAGAATCCGCCGGTGGGGACGAAATACGTCTCCACACGGGGCATCTCCGGCATGCGTGGGAGCGGGAAGTCGTGGAAGTTGGATTCCACCACGCGGCCGTCCTTGATGGTGTGCGCCTCGTAGAGCTGGCCCAGGCAATAGATCACGTTGCCTTCGGCCTGCGCGCGGCACGCCTGCGGGTTCACGACGTAGCCCGAATCGATCGCAAACACCACGCGATGGACCTTGATGGCGCCGTCCCTGACCGACACCTCCGCAACCATGGCGGTGTAGCTGCCGAAGCCGTCGGACTGCGCGATGCCGCGGAACACGCCCGCGGGCAGCGGCTGGTTGTAGCCGGCCATCTTCGCCGCGGCTTCCAGCACCCGGCGGTTCTTGTCGTCGGGCTTCATCATCGCCAGGCGCAAGGCGAGTGGGTCCTTGCCCGCGGCATGCGCCACCTCATCGATGAAACACTCGCGATAAAACGAGTTCTGCAACCCGGGAGCGCGCCAGAAGCCGACCGGCACGTGTGGATTGCGCATGGCGTATTCGACCAGCTGGTTCGGGATCTCGTAGGTCGCGTCCGCGAAGGTGCGAACGGCGGTGAAATCGATGCCGTCCTTGATGCCTTCGGGGCGCAGCAGGGCGAGGATCGACGGGCACGCGATCACGGTGTGCATCGCGGTGACCTTGCCCTGCGCATCAAGGCCCGCCTTCATCTTCACGAGCGAGGCCGGCCGATAGAAGCCGTGCTGCATGTCCTCCTCGCGCGACCACATGAGCTTGACCGGCTTGCCGGGGAATTGCTTCGCGATCTTCACCGCCTGGGTGACGTAGTCCTGCGGCGCGCCGCGCCGGCCGAAGCCGCCGCCGAGCATGGCCTTGTGCACTTCGCATTTTTCGAGCGCCAACCCGGAAGCCTCGGATGCCGCGGCGATCGAGGCCTCGCCGTTCTGCGTCGAGGTCCACACTTCCAGCGTGCCGTCGGCCTTGAACCAGGCCGTCGCCGTCATCGGCTCCATGGTGGCGTGGCTGAGGTAGGGCGAGCCGTATTCCGCTTCCACGACCTTCGCCGCCGAGGCGAGCGCCGCCGGCGTGTCACCGGTCTTGCGCGCGCTCGGCAGGCCGGTGGCGCCGAGGCCTTCCCTGAACATCGCCGTGATCGAATCGGACGACACGTTGCCGTTGGCCCCGTTGTCCCATTCGATCACGAGTTTTTTCGCCGCCACGTTGGCGCGCCACCAGTTGTCGGCCACCACCGCGACGAAATTGTCGTCCCTGACCACGCCTTTCACACCCCGCATCCCGCGGGCCGCCGAATCGTCGAGCGACTTGACCTTGCCGAGGAACACCGGACACTGGACGATCGAGGCGTGCATCATTCCCGGCAGCTGGACGTCCACGCCGAACACCGGCTTGCCCAACACCTTGTCAGGTGTATCCAGGCGCGCCAGCGACTTGCCGGCGACCTTCCAGTCCTTCGGGTCGCGCAGCTTCACGTCCTTCGGCACTTCCAGCTTCGAGGCGGCCTGCGCCACCTTGCCGTAGCTCACCTTGCGTTTGCTCGGCCCGTGGCTCACGTAGCCATTGGCCGCGGAACATTCGGCGGGGGGCACCTTCCATTCGGCGGCGGCGGCGGAGACAAGCATCGCCCGCGCCTGGGCACCGGACTTGCGCAGGTAATCCTGCGAGGTGCGCACGCCGGCGCTTCCGCCGGTCGACATCGAACCCCAGATGCGCTTGCGCCTGATGTGTTCGTTGGGAGAGGCGAATTCGGTCGAGACCATCTTCCAGTCGCAATCGAGCTCTTCGGCGACCAGCTGCGCCAGGCCCGTAAGGCTGCCCTGCCCCATCTCCGAGCGCGCGATGCGGATGAGGACGTGATTGTCCGGGTGGATCACGATCCAGTGCGTGACCTCAGGTGACGCAGCGGCGCCGGCGGCGTGGGCCAGCGCGTTGCCGGCCAGTGAAAACTCGAGCGCGAGGCCCCCGCCCACGGCGGCCGATGCCTTGATGAATTCCCGGCGGGAAACGGCGAGTGTCATGTCGTCGGCCCTCAGATCGTCTGGCCGTTGGGGGCGGCGGCCGGGGCCGGATCGGCTTCGACCTTGTTGCCCGCCAGCGAATGGATGGCCCGGCGCACTCGCGCGTAGGTCCCGCACCGGCACAGGTTGGTCATCGCCGCCTCGATGTCGTCATCGGTCGGTTTTGCCTTCTTCGCCAGCAGCGCGGAGGCCGCCATGATCATGCCGGTCTGGCAGTAGCCGCATTGCGGCACGCCGTGTTCGACCCAGGCTTCCTGCACGCGGTGCAGGCCCTTGCCGGCGCCGAGCCCCTCGATGGTGACAATCTTCTTTCCGGCCATGCTGCCGACTGGCGTGACACAGGAGCGGACCGGGTCGCCGTTGACGTGGACGGTGCAGGCGCCGCACTGGGCCACCCCGCAGCCGTATTTGGTGCCCGCGAGGTTGAGTTCGTCGCGCAGCGCCCAGAGCAGCGGCATTTCCGGCTCGACATCCACGTTATGGACCTTGCCGTTCACATCGAGCTTCATCTGGCGGGACTCCCGGGACGTGGAATCGGAATTATAGGTGGCAAGGGTGTGTAGGCGTAGAGCGTGGACACGTCTCCTTCCCTACCCCACGGTATCGTCCCTTCGTACTGGAACCCGAGGCGCAGAAGCAATTTGCCGGAGGCCTCGTTGTCGACCGTCGTGAACGCAACGATGCGCTTGAGGCCCAGCGCCTGCACGCCGTGGTTGCGGCAGGCGAGCGCTGCCTCGTACGCGTAACCGTGCCCCCGGTACGCGGGCAGGAAGGCGAAGCCGATGTCGATGTCGGGCTGCTCGTCGCGCCTGATGAGCCCACACATGCCGATGGGACGCCCGTCTTCCTTGCGCTCCACCAGGTCGAGCCCCATCCCGGTTCGCTCGTACATCACCATCGGCACCTTCACGATGTAGTCGCGGGCGCCCTCGACGGTGCGCACGCCGCGGTCGCCGATGAAACGGTGCCAGTCGGGGTCGTTGATCAGTTCGAGGATGAAGAGCGCATCGTCGACCACGATGCGGCGGGTGCGAAGCCGTTCGGTCTCCAGCAAACTATTTCTTGCCTTCCGGGCAATCGAAGCGCTCCACGCGCAGCGCGCCGAATACCGCGACCCCCTTGTTGCTTTCGTCCACGGCGCCGACCGAGGTGCCGTCTTCCCTGGCGCTGGCCAGGTGCGCCTTGCAATGCGCCTGGATCTCGATCTTGCCGGCCACCGTCACGTTGGAGCGGAAGCAATACCAGCCGTTGGGATTGTTGAGGCGGATGGTGCTTTTGCCCGCCACGTTCACGGCCGGACGCACCAGGACCAGCACCGGGCCGCTCGTGACCTCGTCGTTGCCCGACTGCCGGGAGCCGATGCCGAACACCTTCACGCCGGTGGCGATGGTCCTGTCGGCCTTCTTGCCCTTCTTGAACGGGGGGTTGCTCCACGAGCCGATGCAGGCGTCGAGGACGCCCTGGTCGCTGGCGGATGCGGCGGCGGGAACGAGGGCAAGGACAAGCAATGCGAGCAGGCGGCGATTCATGGCGTTCTCCAGCAATTCGGCGATGACGGAAGCTGGAGTTTAAGCCAATGTAAAATGCCCCCACAAAGCCATGGCATCCCTCAAACATCTCTTCGACAGCAACCGCGCGTGGTCCGAGCGCATCCGGAAGATCGACCCGGATTTCTTCACCAAGCTCTCGGGCCAGCAGCGGCCGCGCTACCTCTGGATCGGCTGCGCGGACAGCCGCGTGCCCGCCAACGAAATCGTGGGCCTGCTGCCGGGAGAGCTCTTCGTTCATCGCAACGTCGCCAACGTGGTGGTGCACAGCGACCTCAACTGCCTCTCGGTGATGCAATTCGCCATCCAGGTGCTCCAGGTGGAACACGTGATCGTCTGCGGCCACTACGGCTGCAGCGGCGTCTCCGCGGCGGTGCAGGACCAGCGCGTGGGCCTGGCCGACAACTGGCTGCGCCACGTGCAGGACGTGCACTGGAAACACGAACAGAAAGTCGACAGCGTGACTGGGCTGCCGGACCGGATCGACCGCATGTGCGAGCTGAACGTGATCGAGCAGGTCGCCAACGTCTGCCAGACCACCATCCTGCGCGACGCGTGGGACCGCGGGCAGGAAATCTCGGTGCATGGCTGGGTCTACGGGCTGGAGGACGGCCTGGTGCACGACCTCCGCACCACCGTCACCAGCCCGGGCGAGGCTTCCACCGTCTACCGGGCCGCGATCGCCGCGCTTTGAGGGGCAAGTGCGCATAATGGCGGCGCCCGCCTTTGGCAGGCGCCATTCGAAGGGGAGATCCATCATGTTCGCAAGACTCGAGCGCAGCTGGAACCTCGTGAAGGCCAGCGCCAGCGTGCTGCAGCAGGACAAGGAATTGCTGGTGTTTCCGCTCATTTCCACCGCGGCACTGGTGGTGGTGATGTTGTGTTTCGCCCTGCCCGTCTTCGGGCTCGCCTCGCTCGACATGCTTTCGCTGCGCCGGGGCGGCGATCCCTCGCCGCTGATGTATGTGATCGCGTTCCTCTTCTACTTCGCGCAGTACTCGGTGATCTTCTTCTTCAATACCGCGCTGGTTGGCGCCGCGATGATCCGCCTGGATGGCGGCGACCCCACGGTGAAGGACGGCATCCGCATCGCCACCTCGAAGATCGGCGTGATCCTGGGCTACGCATTCATCGCGGCCACGGTCGGCATGGTCCTGCGCATCATCCAGGAGCGCGTGGGCTTCATCGGCAAGATCATCGTGGGCCTGCTGGGCGTCGGCTGGACCATCGCCACCTACCTCGTCGTGCCGGTGCTGGCTGATCGCGACGTGGGGCCCGTGCAGGCGATCAGGGAAAGCGCGGCGCTCCTCAAGGAGACCTGGGGCGAAAACGTCATCGGCCAGGCCGGCATGGGCCTCGCCTTCGGCCTCATCATGCTGGGCGTGATCGCCTGCGGCGTATTCCTGGTGATCGTGGCCTTCATGTCGCACAGCGTGTTCCTGATCCTGGCGGCGTTCGTCATTGCGGGCCTCGCGGTGGGCATCACGGCGCTGGTGCAGGCCGCGCTGGGCGGCATCTACGCCGCGGCGCTGTACCGCTTCGCCACCAATGGCGAGGGCACGCCGGGCTTCGACAAGGGCGTGATGCAGCGCGCGTTCGCCCCGAAAGGCTAGGCCGGATTGGGAGCACGGCGCGCCGCATGCCTGGTTGCCACTTTCCTCGCCACGGGGTGCGCATCCGTTCCTGAGCCCTCCATCGAGGAGCCGTGGACGCGCATCGTCCAAGGCTCCTCGGGCGAGCGGGTCTCGCGCGCCACGCTCACCGCCGCGCTTCGCGACGCCGACTACATCCTGCTGGGCGAGGTCCACGACAACGCGATCCACCATCGCCTGCAGTGGGTCGTGCTGCACGAAATGGCGCCGCGGCCGCTGGTGATGGAGCAGTTCGACATCGAGGCGCAGCCGGCACTGGACGCGGCGATCGCTTCGGGCTCCAGCGCCGATGCGCTGGCCACCGCGGGCCGCCTCGACAAGCGCGCCTGGAACTGGGATCTCTACCGCCCCCTGGTGCAGATCAGCCTCGATCGCGGGATCCCGGTGGTGGCGGGCAACCTGGGCCGCGCCGAGGCGCGGGCGATTTCCGGCGAAGGATTCTCGCGGCTACCCGATGCGAAGGGGCTGGCCATCGAGACCGTGTGGAACGAGAGCCGCGAACGCGCGTTGGTGCAGGAGATCGTCGATGCGCATTGCGGGCAGCTGGCTGCGCCCGCCGCCGCGAGCCTCGCCCGCGCGCAACGCGCACGCGACGCGGTGATGGCCGATCGCATGTTGCGCCATCCGCGCGCCGTGCTCATCGCAGGCTCCGGGCACGCACGGATTGACCGCGGCGTTCCCCTCTACCTGCGCCATCGCGCGCCGAACGCGAAGGTGGTGAGCCTCGCCTTCGTCGAAGGCACCGACGATGCCGACGGCGCGAAGGCCTACGACTTCGTGTGGATCACCGAGGCCCAGCCCCGGGACGATCCCTGCGCCGGCGTGAGGATCAACGCGCCTTCGGTGAGCCTCGCCCCGCTTACTGCACCGCGAATTTCCAGCGCACGGTGAGCGTGCCACCGTCGCCAAACTCCATGGCGGGCTCGCGCCTCAGGCTTCCATGTAGTGGGTCCACGGCGGCAAGCCGCTTGCGGACAGGTATTCCACAACCTCGGCGGAGCCGAAGAACCGCAGTTGCCCATCGCTGGTGTAGGCCAGCGCCGAGCGGTCGACCTTCAGGCCCTTTGCGCGCGCCCGTGTGGTCAGCTGGTCGAGCAGCACCTGGTTGTCGGGATCCAGGCCGGTCGGAGAACGGGCGCCGAAGATGGCGAAATCGAGGGGTTCTCCCGCCTTGGAGGGCTGGCGCAGGTGGGCGAATTTGAACTGCATGCGGGCTCCTGAGGGTGACGGCGTGCCGTCGTGGTGGGTCTGCGATCCGGCCTTGGTACCCGTGGCCGGCACGCTGCCGGGCGAGCGCCCGGGGAACGACGGGCTGGATCCGGCGTTAGGGTGCTGGCGGAGAGGGCGGGATTCGAACCCGCGTTAGGTAATTAGCCTAAACACGCTTTCCAGGCGTGCGACTTAAACCGCTCATCCACCTCTCCGGTGGACGTCATCCTGCAGGCCAGCGCCGGCGCCCGCAAGTACGCCGGCGAGCACTTCATCA
>JBBREI010000011.1:0-36798 GCA_038203035.1 Burkholderiales bacterium | reverse complement strand
TACGTCCGTCTTGGCGTTGATGACGCGTTTGTCTTCGGCGCGGACGCGGGTGTGGGTGGGTGCGGGGGCGGGGGCGGGGGCGGATTTACCCTCTCCCCGTCCCTCTCCCAGGGGCGAGGGAGACGTAGGTTGCGCCGGGGTGGTACGGCCCGACGGCGTGCTGTGGAGCATCTGCAGGCCGGGCGTGGGCGTGGCAATGGGGGTGTCGTCTTCGAAGCTGAGCATTGGTTCTGTTCCCTTACTGGCGTTTAACGGCGCGCCACTTTTTGTTGGTGTTCGATGGCAGTTACTTTTGAATCGACCTGGATTCCCGTCTACACGGGAAAAACATCCCTGCCCTGCGACTACTAGGCGGCGACCAGCCTGGGCGGCGCTTGTTCGCTGCGGGCGGCATTGGACTTCCAATGCAGGGCCTGGAGGTTGGCGGGATCCGTGGACCCACCGAGCTTGGCGGGGACGATGTATTCCATCTCCCAGCCGAAGGGCGACTGGCGGTTGCCGAAATCGTTGTACCGGACCAGGTTGCCCAGGACGTCCTTGCGGAATTCCCAGGAGTTCATCTGGCCCGATACGGGGCTGGTGCGTGCCCAGATGGCTCGCTTGAGGTCTTCCAGCATGGTCATGTGAACTTGCAATCCCATGGCGTACCCCCCGTTTTTGTTGGTGCTGCCCGGGGGTTACTTTGCTACAAGATATGGGGTTGGTCAAGCCACAAAAGCACCACCAATGGTGTGTGGGAGTTGTGGAGAACCTGTGGATAAGTGGGTATAAAAAGGCGCTGCCGGCGGCTACCGCGCAATGTTGCGCAGCGCGCGCCCTTCCAGCCGGTTGGCCAGGTTCCCCAGGAAGATCTTCGCCACCCGTCCCTCGTTGCCCGCGGAATGGCCGGCGCTGTGGGGGGTCACGATCACATTGGGGATATCCCAGAACGGGGAGGCCTCCGGGAGCGGCTCCGCATGAAAGACGTCGAGGTAGGCGCCGGCGGTGTGTCCCGACTCAAGTGATTGAATCAGATCACTTTCTACAACGATCTCCCCGCGCCCGACGTTCACCACGTGGCTGCCGGCGGGCATGGCCGTGAGCACCCGCTTATCCACCCGGTTGCGGGTCTTGACCGAAAGCGGGCAGGCGATCACCAGCCAATTGGCGCGGGGCGCGCCTTCTTCCAGGCGCTCGAAGGTGAAAGTAGGGTGCGTCCCCGCGGGATCCGGGGTGTTGCGGACGATTTCGACCTTTACGCCCATCGACCCCAGCCATCCGGCCAGCAGTTGGGCGATCGGGCCCCAGCCCAGGATCACCGCGGTCTGGCCCTCGAGGTCCGCCGGTGGTGCGGCCACCAGCGATTTCCACTGGTGCTTGCGCTGGTTCTCCATCATCTGGGGAAACCGGCGGGCGAGCGCCAGGATGCCGGCCAATGCCGTCTGCGCGACGATGGCCGCGTGCGAGCCCGATGCGGTGGTGACGATGACGCCGCGCGCCATCAGCTCCGGATAGATCGGCCGGTCGGTGCCGGCGGAATGGATCTGCACCCACGCAAGGCTCTTCGCCCGGCGCATCGCGTCGTGGAATTGCTGCGTCACCGGTTCCAGCTGGTGCTTGGTGGATCGGGCGGTGACGTCGCGGCTGACGAAGGCGGCTTCGAAATCGAGGCCACTCTGCTTCGTGACGATCTCGAACGGACGACCCGCGAAGACACGTTCGATTTCGGGGCGCAGTTCGGCGGCGGTTTTCTCGGACAGGAGGATTCGCACGGCGCTGATGTTCGCATGGCACGCGGCCGGCGTGTAGACTTCGCAGCGCAGGTGTCCGCCGCGTTCACGCGTGGCGGGTGAAACGGGAATGTGGTGACGCGATTCGATTTGCAAACGCGAAACCCGCAGCTGCCCCCGCAACGGTAAGCCCTCCAGGACCGCTTCAACGAGCCACTGCCGCGCACCGCGGCGGGAAGGCGAGGCGGCCCGCAAGGCGAGCCCGGAGACCGGCCTGCACCGGCCCCGCACGCCTCGCTGGCGCGTGGGACCACAACGCACCGCGGGTGGCGCTGCGCATGGTCCTGGCGCCTGCGCAGCTTGCTGCGTTCTTCCCGTGTGCCCGATGCCGTGCGCGATGTTGTCCGCGATGTCCCTTGAACGCCGTGCGGGAATGCGCGGCACACGCGGAGCACCATCGATGTCCACTCGTTTTCCTGCCTCGCTCGCCCTGGTGGCTGCTGCGCTCGCCACCCTTCCCGCATTCGCGCAGAAACGCGCCGATGCCATTGTGGTCACCGCGTCGCGCACCGCGCAGCCGATGGACGAGCTGCTGGCCGACGTCACCGTGATTGGCCCGGAAGAGATCCTTCGCAGCGGCGCCATCAGCCTGGCGCAATTGCTGCAACGCCAGCCCGGTGTGGAAGTCACCACCAACGGCGGCCCCGGCAGCACCTCGGGCATCTTCCTGCGCGGCGCCAATGCGGGGCAGACCCTGGTGTTGATCGACGGGCTGCGCGTCGGCTCCTCCTCCACGGGATCGACTTCCGTCGAGGCGATCCCGCTCGACCAGATCGATCGCATCGAGATCCTTCGCGGCCCGGCGTCCAGCCTCTACGGCGCCGATGCCATGGGCGGCGTGGTGCAGGTGTTCACGAAGCGCGGGCGGGCCGGCGCATTTTCCGCGGGCGCCTCGGCCGGCTTCGGCACCTACGCCGCCCGTAACGTCAATGGCGGGGCCAGCGGCTCCATTGGCGATCTGCGCCTCTCGCTACACGCGGGCGCCACCGAAAGTGATGGCTTCAACGCGATCGACAACCCCTCGAGCTTTTCCTACAACCCCGACCGCGACGGCTACTCCACGCGCAACGTGGCCTTGAACGCGGCGCTGCCCTGGGCGCCCGGGCACGAGATCTCGCTGCGCGTGTTGCGCAACCGCGTCGACGCGCAGACCGACGGCGGCCCGGATTTCGACGACCGCACCATCACCACCCTTCAGGCGCTGGCGATCGTGAGCCGCGACCGCTTCATGAAGGACTGGGGCTCGACACTCACCGCGGGAGAAGGCAGCGATGACTCCGTCTCCAAGTCCGCTTACGGCGACGCGCCCTTCAAGACCACGCAGCGCCAGTACATGTGGCAAAACGACATCACCCTGCCCGCCGGCATGTTGTCGCTGGTGATCGAACGGCGCGAGGAGACACTCAAGACCACCCACAATTTCGCCGTGAAGAGCCGCGACACCGATGCAATCGCCGGCGTGTACCAGCTCCACCAGGGCCCGTGGGCGTTGCAGGCCAACGTGCGCCGCGACGACTCCAGCCAATACGGGGTGAAGAACACCGGCGGCATCGCGGCCGGCTACAAGCTGCTGCCGTCGCTGCGATTGACCGCGGGCTACAGCACCGGCTTCAAGGCGCCTTCGTTCAACGATCTCTACTTCCCGGGGTTCTCCAACCCCAACCTTGTGCCGGAAGAGGCGCGCAACGCGGAGCTCGGCGCGTATTTCACTGCGGTGCAGGGCGATTCCCGGTTCGATGCGCGCGTGGTCGCTTACCGCAATCGCGTCGAGAACCTGATTGTGTTTGGCTGCGATGTGGACTTCAATTGCCGGCCCGACAACGTGGACCGCGCAACACTCGAAGGCGCCACGCTCGGGGTGGGCTGGGCCTCCGGCGGCACGCGCATCGACGCGTCGGTGGATGTCCAGCGGCCCGAAAACCACGCCAACGGCAACCTGTTGCCGCGGCGCGCGCGCCGGCACGGCACGGTGCAGGTGATGCAGCAGGTGGGCCCGGTGCGTTTCGGCGCGCAGCTGCGGGCCTCGTCATTGCGCTTCGACGATGCCGCCAACATCCGGCGCATGGGCGGCTACGGGATATTGAACATCACCGCCGACTGGCAATTCGCGCGCGGCTGGACCGCCTTCATCCAGGGCAACAACGTGCTCGATCGCAACTACCGTCTGGCCGCCGATTTCCAGACCGGTGGGGCGACGGTGTTCGCCGGCGTTCGCTGGGCGCCGTAACAAAAGCGGTTGCGGTAGCCCGCTCTACAACTTCCGCGCCGGCGGCCCGTCGTATTCGATCTGGTCCATCGGCACCTGTCGCCAGCCGGGCTCGCGCGTCATCTCCTCGTGTGCGTGGGCAAACAACCCGGCGGTACGGGGGATGACCAGCAGCGCGCGCGCCAGCCGCCAATCCAGCCCCAGGTCGGAAGCAATGGCGCCGATGGCTGAATCGATGTTCGCCGGGATCGGGCGCCTGGCGCGCACGGCCAGGGCCGCTTCCAGCGCGCGGGTCATGGCGATGTGGTCGCCGGCGCAACCGTATTCCTCCGCCAGGCCGAAGAGCACCTTCGTGCGCGGGTCGCCTTCGGGATGCTGGGGATGGCCGAAGCCGTCGATGCGTTTGTGGGTGAGCACATAGGCCGTGGCGACCTCGTCGAAGGATTTCCCCGTCGATCTGGCTTCCTTCACCAGGTCCTGCACGTTGTGCGCGAATTCCTGCCCCGCCCCGCCGTGGATGTCGCCGAACATCATCACGCCCGCGGCCACCGAGGCCTGGATCGGCACACCCGCCGCCTGGATGAAGCGCGTGACGGTGGAAGACGGCGAGATGCCGTGGTCGGCCACCGCCACAAACACCGCGTTGATCATCTTCGATTCGTTGCCCTTGGGCAGTTCACCCGTCAGCAGCAGGAACACCATCGTGCCGAAGTCGATCTTGCCGGTAAGCTCCTTCAGCACGTCGTAGCCGCGGACGGACACGCCGTCGGGGGTGAACTCCGAAATCGCGCTGCGCCAGGGTTTCTTCAATGCCTTTTCCATGCTGTCTCCATTCAGATTCGGGGACGCACCCTACTTTTGGTGCAGATTCGGGGACGCACCCTACTTTTGGTGAAAGTAGGGTGCGTCCCTGGTTTTTTCAGCGAAGCGATGCGATCCGCCGGCAGGCGGTGAGGAAAACCGCCACGTCGGCGCTGAAGCTCAGCAGCCGCACGCCCTTCGCGACGAGGCTCGCCGCGTAGTCGTGGTCGATGGTGGCGCCGACCGTGGTCATCACGTGTTTGTTGTTCGCCTTCGCCGCGGCCACCACGCGATCGAGGATCGCGGCGAGCTTCGGGTGCTTGTAGTCCGCGCCCTGGAGGCCCATGGAAATGGACAAATCGAAGGGCCCCAGGAAAACCACTTCGATGCCGTCGAGCGCGAAGATGTCCTCGATCTCGTTCACCGCGCGCTCGTCTTCCACCAGCGGGACCACCATCGTTTCCTGGTTGGAGCGCTGCGCGTGCGCCTGCCAATCGGCGGAAAGGTATCCGGCAGCGCGCACCACCGGGCACGCGCCACGATCACCGTCGGGCGCGTAACGCACGGCCCGCACCGCGGCCACGCAACGCGCCACGCTGGCATGGGGCAGCACGATGCCCTGCGCGCCCAGGTCCAGCGTGCGGCCGATCAGCGGGATGTCGAGGTCGGGGACTCGCACGAGCGGCGAAATCCCGCTGGCCGAAGCCGCGCGCAGCAGATGCGCCACCGTCTCCAGTTGCGTCGGGCAGTGCTCCATGTCGATGATGGTGAAGTCGAGGCCGCCCTGCCCCATGGCCTCCACCATCACCGGGCTCGCGGTGAAACACTGCATGCCGGTGAGGGTGCGGCCGGCGCGCAGCTTTTCCCGCAACGGCGCCATCAGTCGGCCTTCGCCTTCCCCATCACCTTGCCGTATTGCGCCATCTCGCTCTTGAGATAGGTGGCGAACTGCTCGGGCGTGCCGCCCATGGGCACGGCCCCGCGCGTGGCGTATTGCTGCTTGAGCTCGGGGCTGGCGAGGATCTTGTTGATCTCGGCATTGAGCACGCGGATGGCGCTGTCAGGAGTCTTCGCGGGCACCACGACGGCAACCCAGCTCTGCAGGTCGAAGCCGGGGAAACCCTGCTCGGCCATCGTCGGCACGTCGGGCAGTTCCGCGGCGCGTTGCGGGGCGCTGGTGGCGAGCGCGCGCAGCTTGCCGGCCTTCACGTTCGGGATCGCCGTGGGCAGCGCCTCGAAGGACCAGTCGACGTGGCCGCCGAGGAGCGCGATGGAGGCCGGCGCGTTGCCCTGGTAGGGGACGTGCACCATGTCCAGCTTGCCGTAGGCCTTCATCATCTCGGCGCCGACGTGCGCGCCCGTGCCGTTGCCGGAGGAGGCGTAGTTGAGCTTGCCGGGATTGGCGCGCGCGAACTTCACCAGGTCGTCGACCGTCTTGAAGGGCGAGCTGGCGGGCACCGCGAGCACGAAGGAGACGGAGCCGAGCAACGCCACCGGCTTCACGTCCTTCACCGGGTCGTACTTGAGGTCGGGATAGAGGTACGGCGCGATCGCCAGGTTGCCGACGTAGCCGATGCAGACGTTGTAGCCGTCGGCCTCGGCCTTCAGGCAGCGGTCGATGGCGAGCGTGCCGCCCGCGCCCGGGATGTTCTCCACCACCACGGGTTGCTTGAGGTTGTCGGCGAGCTTCGTCGTCACCAGGCGCGTCATGGTGTCGAACGATCCGCCGGGGGCGCCCGGCATGTACACCTGGATCTGCCGGGTGGGGTACTGCGCCGTTGCGGTGGTGGCGACGGCGAATACCGCCGCAGCGGCCAGGCGTGAAATTGTGTTGATCATGTTTTCTCCTCTAGGGTCGGTCTATTGTGGTATTGGCCAGCAGGGCGCCCGCGTCGGCCAGCGCATCGCAGCGCAGGCAGTTGGACTCCAGCTGCGTGATTTGTTCGTTGCTGAAGAGCGGCTGCGCCACTTCGCGGAAGCGCTCCCGGATGCGCGCCGGCGACACCTCCGGCACTTCATCCACGCGCGCGGTCATCGTCTTGCCCTGCTTCGTGTGCACCTCGATTTCCGCGCCCTGGCGCGCGGGGAAGGCGTTGGTGAAATCGTCGGTCACTTCCAGCGCCACTTCCGCGGTGAGGCGGTTGATGAGCGGGTTGGTGATGTCAGAGAAGTTCTGGTCGGTGAGGCCGCTGCGCGCCAGCACGGATGCCACGGTGTACTGGATGCTCATGCGCGCGGGCTGCATCGCATCGATCGGGCCCGCGTTGTTGCAGCCGGGGTAGGCCACGGCGGCGGCGAAGGTGCGCAGCTTCACGCACTCCACGTCCGCGCCGGCGACCTTCTGCTCGTCCACCAGCTTCTTCGCCGCGAAGGCCGCGGCCTGCACGAAGACACACGCGGGCACCGGCTTGTAGTCGATGAGCTCGATCTCCCAGCCGTCGGTCGCGCGCCGCGTGAGCTCCTGCGCGTGTTCCTTGCCGCCAAACGCCTCGAAAAATCCGCCGGCCGATTCAAAAATCGCCTCCGACGACGTCGCACCTTCACGCGCCAGCAACGCCGCGGTGATCGCCGCTCGCGCCGCATTGGCCGGCTGGTAGAAGAGATCCACCTCGCCCGTGTGCCCCCACGCCATCAGGCCCGCAGCGGCGTTGGCAGAGATCGAGACCGCGTTGACCGCCTGCGTTTCGTTGAGGCCCAGCAATCGCGCCGCGGTAATCGCCCCGCCCACGGATCCCAGCACCGAGGTCGCCCGGAAGCGTTTCTTGAACTCGCTGCCCACCACGATGCGCCCCAGCCGCCCCATCGCCTCGTAGCCCGCGATGACCGCGGCGAGGAAGTCGGAACCCGAAACCGAAAAACGGGGACGCACCCTACTTTCGGAAAGTTGGGGACGCACCCTACTTTCGGTGGACGCGTTTTCGTCACCTGCGTGCGCACGCTCCCGGCCCACGGCGTTCCGCACGGGGGGTCCGTCCCGACTTTCCGGAAAGTAGGGTGCGTCCCCGGTTTGGGAAAAGTAGGGTGCGTCCCTGGTTTCGGGGTTCAGCAGGCAGGCGAAGGCCACGGGGAAAATCACCGCGGCGGGGTGGGAGGTGCTGGCGGGATGCATGTCGGTGCGCGAGGCGCTGGCCGCCAGGAGGCTGTTGAGGTAGGCGGCCTCGCCGGGGGAGACGCGCAGGCTGGTGGCGACGACGGGTACGCCGGCTTCAAACGACCACGGGCGTGCGGCCTCGATGGCCTGTTCGCCGTAGGGCATCTGGCGGCCGGCGAAGGTGCAGGAGAGGTAGTCGAGGAGGCAGAGCGTGGCCTTGTCGCGTGCCGATGCGCTCACGGCCTCGGGCTTGAAGCCCACCAGCTCGCGGACCAGCAACCGGGCGAGGGAATCGCTCATGCGGCTTTCACCGGCGGCGCCTGCACGCTCACACCCTCGGCGATCAGGTGATCGATCTCGGCAGGTGAATATCCGGCCTCCCCCAGGATCTCGCGGCTGTTCTCGCCGAGCCGGGGCGCGGGCCTGCTGGGGCCCGGCGTCCAGTCCGACCAGTCGCCGGGAAAGGCCACGTTGACGATGTTGCCTTCGGTGGGATGTGCGGTCGGCTGGAAGAATCCGACCTCGTTCAGGTGCGGGTCGTCGATCAGCTCGTCGAGCGTGAGGGCCGGCATCGCGGGGATGTCCGCGGCGCGCAGGGCCTGCACCCAATCGGCGGTTGTGCGCGTGGCCATGAGGTCGGAAAGCAGCTGGGTCAGCTCCTGGATGTGCGCCATGCGGTTGCGCATGGTGTCGTAGCGCGGGTCCTCGATGAGCTCGGGCCGTCCGGCGATCGCGAAGATCGAAGCCCAGTGCTTGTCGTGTGTCGGCATCACGCACAGGAAACCGTCGGCGGTCCTGTGGGGCTTGCGGTTGGGATCGAGCAAACGGAAGTGCCCCGCGGGCCCCAGCGGCGGATCGAAGGTGCGCATGTAGAGGTGGTCGGAGAGCACCAGGTGCGCGGCCACCTCGAACATCGGCACTTCCACGCGGCGGCCGAGGCCATCTCGCTCACGGCCGAACAACGCGGAAACGATGTGGCCATAGGTCGTGATCGAAACCAGCCGATCGACCCATGCCGTCGGCACCATCAGCGGCGTGCCGCCATTCATCTGCGCCATCAGGCGCGGCACACCCACCGCGGTCTGGATGATGTCGTCGTACGCGGGTAGCCCCGAATAGCGCCCGCGGCTGCCAAAACCCACGACGTGCACGTGCACGATCTTCGGGTTCACCGCGCTGATGTCGTCCCACTCGATGCCGAGTTTCTTCGCGGCGTCAGGACGGAAGTTGTGCAGGAAGACGTCGGCGTCCTTGACCAGGCGCATCAACGCTTCCTTGCCCGCCGCGCTCTTGAGGTCGAGCGCGATGCTGCGTTTCTCCCGGCTGGTGTGCAGCGTGAAGGCGTTCATGCCCGGGTTGCGGGACTGCCCGCCCGCCGCGCGCGAGTAGTCGCCTTCCGGGGGTTCCACCTTGATGACGTCCGCGCCGAAGTGGCCGAGGAAATGCCCGGCCAGGGGTGCCGCCAGCGCGATGCTGACGTCGACCACCTTCACCCCGGCAAGCGGCGGACGATTCACGCGGCGGCCTTGTCTTCGGCGCCCACGATGTATCCCGACGGCTCCCCCAGCAGCGTGGTGCGATAGAGCTTGCGGGGGATCTCGATGTCGTAATCCGAAAGCGCCAGGTGCATGGTGCAGCGGTTGTCCCACGCCAGCAGGTCGTGCACCTGCCATTTGTGGCGGTACGTGAATTCCGGCCGCACGCAATGGCGGTAGAGGAAGTGGAGGATCGGTTCGGCCTCCTCGTCGGTGAGCCCGACGATGCTGGTGGTGGTCATCTCGCTCACGTAGAGCGCCTTCTTGCCGGTTTCGGGGTGCACACGCACCATCGGGTGCGCGATCGGCGGGTTGCGCTTGCGCACCTCCGCCAGGTCCGCCGGATCGCGTCCCTTCGAATGCCTGGCCACGGTCATGTCGTGGATCGCGTCGAGCCCGTCGACGATCGCCTTCATGCGGTCGGAGAGCGTGTCGTAGGCGAGGTACATGTTGGTGAACATCGTGTCGCCGCCCACGGGCGGGATCACCTCGCTCCTCAGCAGGGATCCGCGTGCCGGCCGCGTGGTGGTCGAGAGGTCCGAATGCCACTGGCGCCCCACCGGTTGCTTGCGCCCGGCGATCGCCTGGTTGGTGACCGGCAGGATGTGGTGGTGCGTGGGATCGCGGAATTTGGGGATCGCGGCGTGGTCGTCGAGGGGCCCGAAGCGCCCGCTGAAGGCGATGTGCTGGTCGTGCGTGAGCTTCTGGTTGCGCAAGAGCAGCACCAGGTGGTCGCGCCAGGCTTGCTCGATTTCAGCGAAGGTCGTGTCGTCGATGGGTTGGGAGATGTCGAGGCCGGAGACTTCCGCCCCCAGGCCGGCCGACAACCGACGAAGTGTGATTCCCATGTTCTCTCCTAGTCTTCCCAGACCTTCTCGGGCAGCGGCAGGCCCTTGAGGTCGGCGGGGGTCAGCGGGCCGTTGGGCTCGATGCCCAGGGTCTCCAGCACCAGCATCAGCTGGCGCACGTGTTGCGTCGCATGCCACGCGGTGCGCTCGAGCACCTCGTGCACCGTGGCGCGGCCGAAGTAGGTGTCCATCCCGGCGCTGCAGGTCCTGTCGGCGTAGTTGTTCCACCACGCATCGAAGCGCTCGCGCACGACGTAGCCGTAGGCGATGACGTCGTCGCCGGGACGAACCCTCTCGGTCCCGTCCATGATCAGCTCGTTGGTAAGCTCGATGTTTCTCTCCAGCGCGTCGACGTGCGCCTCGACAATGCGGAAGACGTGGTGCGCGATGCCGCGCAGCAGCCGCACGCTGTTGCGGAATTTCACGTCGAGCACTTCATCGGGAATCTGCGCGATGTAGCGCTGCGCCGCGGGCAGCACGATGCGGATGCGGCGCGCCAGATCCTCCGGCGGCAGGCGCTCTTCCACCTGCGCGTCGAGGCCGAGGAAGTCGACGATGTCGGTGAGCTTCTGCGGGTAGATGAAGTCGTTGCCGCGCGCCACCACCGGCACGCTGCGCGCGCCGAGCGCCGCCATGGCCTCCTGCGCGCCGGGATCCGTGGCCGCGTTGATGGCCTCGTACGTCACGCCCTGTCGAGTCAGGAACTCCTTGGTGCGCAGGCAGCTGGTGCAGCCGGGTGCCCAGAAGACGCGGATGTTCACGCGGCCTCCGCCAGCCGGCCCAGCGGGCTGCCTGTTATCGAAGTACGCAGCAGTTCGCGATCGACGTTGGCGGGATAGTCGGCCAGCGCCATGTGCACCGTGGCTCGGTTGTCCCACATCAACACGTCGCCCACCTTCCACTTCTGCCGGAAGGTGAACTCCTCGCGTGTCGAGTGGCGGCAGAGGAAATCGATGAGTCCCTGCCCCTCCTCTCGCGACATGCCGTCGATCTTCGTGCACATCCACTCACTCACGAAGAGCGCCTTGCGGCCCGTTTCCGGATGCACGCGCACCACCGGCTGGATCACCGGCGGGTTGCGCTTGCGGGTGGCTTCCTTCTGCGCCGGCGTGCCGTCGCGGTGGCTGCGGCCGTTGACGATGTCGTGCACACACTCCAGCGGATCGACGATTTTTTTCATCGCGGGCGACAGCTCGTCGTAGGCCATGTACATGTTTGAAAAAAGCGTGTCCCCGCCCACCGGCGGCAGCGTGAGGCAATGCAGCACCGAGCCCTTCGAGGGCCGCGTGGTGTACGACAGGTCCGAATGCCACTGCTGCCCGAAGGTGATGCGCCGCCCGTCGAGGTGCTTCGCCTTCACCACCAGCAGTTCCGCGTGGTCGGGGTGGCGCAGCTCTCCCTGGTAGTTGTCGTGGCGTTCCAGCTCGCCGAAGTGGCGGCTGAACTCGATCAACCGCCCCGGTGAGAGGTCCTGCCCGCGAAAGAGCAGCACCAGGTGAACCAGCCACAACGCGTGCAGTTCCGCCACCTGCGCGGGCTCGAGCGGCTTCGAGACGTCGATGCCGCTCACCTCCGCGCCCAGTGCGTTGGCGATTTTCCTGACTTCCACGCCCGTCACTCCGCCTTGATTTTCGACTTGCGGATGATCTCGCCGAACTTCTTCGATTCGGCCGCCACAAACGCCGCGTATTCCTCCGGCGTCGCGGTATACGGGATCAGCGCGCTCGTCTCCAGCGTCTTGCGCACGTCGGGCTGCTGCAGCGCGCGCGTGATGGCGGCGTTGACCTTCATCACGATCGCCTTCGGCGTTCCGGGGGGCGCGGCGACACCGTGCCAGCCGCTGGCGGCGAAGCCGGGGTAGGTCTCCGCGAGCGTCGGCACCTCCGGGTGCTCGGGCAGGCGCTTCTCGGTCGCCAGCGCGATCAGCACCAGCTTGCCGGCCTTCACGTGCTGCAGGACGCGGCCGCTATCGAACATCCACTGCACGTGACCTCCGAGCACCGCGTTGAGCGCCGGGGCGCTGCCGTTGAACGGCACGTGGGTGATCTCCACGCCCGCGGCGTAGCGCAGCATCTCGCCCGCCAGGTGGTTGGAGCCGCCGATGCCCGCCGACCCGTAGGTCGATCCCGGGTTGGCCTTCATCCACGCCACGAACTCCTTCACGTTTTTCGCCGGCACCGAGGGATGCACGACGAGGAAGAGCGGCAGCGTCGCCAGCGGAGAGACCAGCACCAGGTCGTTCGCCTTGTACGGCAGCTTGTCGCCGTAGATGAACGGATTGGTGGAAAGTGTGGACAACGGAGTCTGGATCAGCGTGTGCCCGTCCGGGGTCGCCTGCATCGCCGAGGTCGTGTGGGTATTGCCGTTGGCGCCGGGCTTGTTGAGGATCACCACCGGCTGCTTGAACTCGTCCTGCAGCTTCGGCGCGATGGCGCGGATCAGCAGGTCGGAGACGCCGCCCGGCGCGAACGGGATCACGATCTCGATCGGCTTCGACGGGAACTCCTGGGCCATCGCGGGTGCAGCGCCGACCAGCGCGGCGCAGCATGCGGCGGCGAATTTCAGGGCTTTCATGTGCATCTCTCCTCGGTTTCTGTTTTATGGATTCGGCTGATTCGTGCGCGTTGCGATCAGGGCATCGACGACGCGCACGCCGCGCCCCTTGGGAAGGACTACCAATGGATTGATGTCGAGCTCGGCGATCTCGCCGCCGTGGTCTTCGATGAGGTGGGAAACGCTCACGATGGCGCGCGCCAGCGCATCCACGTCCGCGGGTGGGCGTCCGCGCGCGCCGTGCAGCACGGCGGCGCCGCGGATCGAGGCAACCATCTCGTGCGCGGCCTCCAGGCCGATGGGAGCGAAGCGGAACACCACGTCGTCCAGCACCTCGGTGAAGATGCCGCCGAGGCCGAACATCACCGCGGGCCCGAAGCGGGCGTCGTTCACCGCGCCCAGGATCACCTCGATGCCGCCCTCGACCATCTCCTGCACCAGCACCCCGTCGATGGTCGCCCCGGGGGCGTAGGCGCGCGCGCTGGCGACGATCTCCTCGTACGCCGCCTGCACCGACCGCGCGTCGGTCAGGCGCAACTTCACGCCACCCGCCTCGGTCTTGTGGGGGATGTCGGCCGACTGCACCTTGAGCGCCACCGGAAATCCGATCCGTGTGGCGGCGGCCGCGGCATCGGCGGCGCTGGTCGCCAGCACCTCCCGCGTGGGTGTGATGCCGTATTGGGCCAGCAGCTGCCTGGCCTGGAACTCGTTGGCGACGGCAAGCGGCGCCGCGGCCTTCATCGCCACACGCGCGGGCAACACGCCATCACGCGCCTGGCGGCGCACCGCGTTGGAGAAGCGGCACAACGCGGCGAGTGAACGGCAGCAGCGCGAGGGCGTGCGGTAAAGCGGGATGCGCGCGGCGCGCAGCAGCTGGTACGCGCCCCCCACGCGATCCTCACGCGAGCTCCACGAAACCATCAGCGGCTTGGGTGTGCCGGCATCAAGCGCCACCAGCTCGGCGGCGATTTTATCCGCAGCGGCGCCTTCCACCGACGAGGCCACCACAATCAGGCTGGCGATGGCGTCGTCGTCCAGGATCACCTTCAGCGCCGCGCGCAGCAGCCCCGAATCGTTGAGGATGCTGGCGGTCACGTCCACCGGGTTCTGCGGCGAGGCGTAGGCGGGCAACACCTCGCGCAGGCGCGCGCGCGTGGCCTGGGAAAGCTGCGGCACGCCCAGCCCGTGGGCCGCGCAGGCGTCGGCCAGCAACACGCCCGCGCCGCCGGAGACGGTGACGATGCCCACGCCGCCGTGCGCCGGCAGCTTGCCGCGCGCAAAGGCGTTGGCGCAGTCCACCAGCTCGTGCACGTCGTCGATGCGGATCCAGCCGAACTGGTCGAAGGCGGCCTGGTAGAGCTTCGCCGATCCGCCCAGGTTGCCGGTGTGGGATGCGGCCGCGCGTTCACCCTCGGGCGAGTTGCCGACCTTCCAGGCAATCACGGGCTTGCCGGCGGCGAGCGCGCGGCGCGCGATGGCGGGCAGGCGGACCGCGTCCCTGATGCCCTCGAAGTAGCCGGCGATGAGGGAGGTGCCCGGGTCGTCGACAAACGCATCCATGAAATCGAGGCTGGTGATGTCCACCTCGTTGCCGGTGCTGACGACGTGGCGGAAACCCACGCCCATTTCCTCGGCCATGTTGACCACGGCGAAGCCGAAGCCGCCGCTCTGCGTCACCATGCTGACGCCGCCCGCGCGCAGTTGCGAAAGCCCGAACACCGGGCCGAAGCCGGCGAAGACGTTGTCGGGCACGTTCATCATGCCGATGCAGTTGGGGCCCACCAGGCGCACGCCGTGCTGGCGCGCCGCATCGACGAGCTCACGCTGCAGCTGCACCCCCTCGCCGCCCACCTCGGCAAAACCCGCGCCGATGACGATGGCGAAAGGGATGCCCTTGCGCCCGCACTCCACCACCACCTGGACGGCGCGCGCCGCGCCCAGCAGCACGACGGCGAGGTCGGGGGCCTGCGGCAACACCTCCACGGACGGATAACAGCGGATGCCGCCGACCTGCGCGTATTTCGGGTTGACCGGATAAAGCGCGCCGGGATAGTGGCGCGCCTGGAGGTTGGCGAGCACCTGCCCGTTGATGCTGTCCGGGTCGCTCGATGCGCCGACGATGGCGATGGCGCGCGGGTTCAGCAGCCGCGCGAAGGAGGTGCGGGCGTTTTCCACATCCGCGATCGGGCGCGCGCTCATGGGGCCGCCACCGGAAGCTCCAGCACCTGCCTGGCGATCACGTTGCGCTGCACCTCGTTGCTGCCGCCGTAGATCGTGGACGGGCGCGCGTTCATGAACAGCGACATCACGTCGTCCGGTTGCCCGCCGAGCTCGATTTCGCCCTCGAGCGCGCCGCTTGCGCCGATACATTCCACCGCCAGCTCCGACAGGCGCTGGTAGGTCTCGCTGCCGAAGAGCTTCAGGATGGAGACGTCGGCACCCAGCGGCTCTGCGCGGCGCACCTGGTCGGCGAAGCGCTGGTAAAGGGATGCGAGGTCCCACACGTCCAGGCGCAGGCTGGTCAGGCGGGCCATGAACGCCGGATCATCCGTGAGGCGCTGCGCCTGCGCGATGGCGTCGAGGCGCCTGAGCGCGTATTGCGCCTGGCGCGGGTTGCCCAGGTAGATGCGTTCGTTGGCCAGCAGCATCTTGGCGACGGTCCATCCCTCGTCGCGTTGGCCCAGCATCGCGTCGGCCGGCACGTGCACCCGGTCGAAGTGGACCTCGCAGAATTCGTCGTGGCCGGCGATGTCGCGGATCGGGCGCACCGTGATGCCCGGCGTGGCCAGGTCGATCATGAAGACGCTGATGCCGGCCTGCTTCCTGACCTCCTTGTTGGTGCGCGCCAGCAGGAACATGTGCGTGGCGTCCTGCGCAAAGGTGGTCCAGGTCTTGGCGCCATCGATCACGTAGCCGTCGCCCTCGGCCACGGCCTGCGTGCGCAGCGCGGCGAGGTCCGACCCGGCGTCGGGTTCCGAGAAGCCCTGGCACCACATGTGTTCGAAGACCAGGATCGAGGGCAGGTAACGCATCTGCTGCTCGGGCGTGCCATAGCGGATCAGGCCCGGGCCCACCATCGTGATGCCCATGTCGGGCGCGCGCGCCACGCCCCAGCGGTCCTGCTCCTGCATGAAAATGAGCTGCTTGCGCGGGTCGAGCCCGGCGCCGCCGAAAGAACGCGGCCACGCCAGCGCCAGCAGCCCCAACTCGCCGAGCTTGCGGTAGAAGTCGCGGCATTCGTGCCAGCGCAGGCGGCGCGGCGGGTTGCGCAGTTGCGCGGGGTATTCGCGCTCGAACACCTCCCGCACCCGCGCGCGGAATTCGTCGTCGCCCAAGGCGTCCCAGTCGAGCGGCGCGGTGGTCGGCGGGTATTTCTCCTCCTTGACCTCGCGCGCATGCGGCGCGTGGGCCAGCAGCGCCTCGATGCGCCGGCGGTGGACGGCGGCGTTGCCCATCCACGCGGACAACACCAGTGCGCGCTTGAGGTGCAGGCCCACATCACATTCATCCGCGAATCCCATGGCGCCGTGCATCTGCACCGCGTCGCGGCAGATCGCCAGCGCCGCCTGCGCCGCACGCGCCTTGGCGCGGCTTGCGGCGATGGCGCGTTCGCGCGCATCCGCGCCTTCGCGCGCAAACGCGTCGAGGGCCGCGCCGAGCGCCGCGCGCGCCAGTTCCTGCTGCACGTGGAGATCCACGGCGCGGTGCTGCAGCGCCTGGAAACTGCCGATGGGCGTGCCGAACTGCTTGCGCACCTTGAGGTAGTCGAGGGTCATGCGCAGCGCCGATTCGGCCACACCCAGCAGCTCCGCGGCGACGGCGACGTGGCACCGGTCCGCAATCGCCGTGATGGCTTCGATGGTCACGGTGCGCCCGGACATGTGGTGCGCGGCGCTCACCACGACGTCCTTGAAGGTGACGTCGCCGCACGAAGTGCCGTCGACACGCGCCTGCACGCGCAGCGTCACGCCCGCGCTGCCGGCGGGCACCCAGCACACCACGGGGCCGTCGGCGGAACCGGCGGTGACGAGGTACCCGTCGGCGTGTGCGGGCACCACGAAACGCTTGTGCCCGGTGAGCCGCGATTGCATGCCGGTGGTCGCCAGCGTGGTCCTGCCGGCGACGGGCAGTTCGTCACCCGCCTCCTGCCACGCCAGCGCGGGGACGATGCGCCCGGATGCGACGTCGGGCAGCAGGCCTTCGCAGAGTGTGGAATCGGGCGCCAGCGAGAGCAGCCCCACCGCGCCCACCGCCACGGCGCTCACCGGTTCGGGGCCGAGGCCGGGCGCGAGCTCCTGCAACATCGTGGCCATGTCGGCGAGCGAAAGGCCGACGCCGCCGCGATCGGTGCGGGCCAGCGCGCCGACACATCCCAGCGCGGCCAATTCGTTCCAGAACGCGCGGTCGTAGCCGGGGCGCTCGCCGCGCAGGGCGCGAACGCGGGGGCGCGAGCCGTGGCGCGAGAGGAAGCTGCGGATGCTGTCGCGCAGGAGCGCGCGGTGGTCGTCTGCGGACACGGGTTTCCTAGAGGACGTATTTGCCCTCGGCCTGGCGGATTTCCGCGAGCCCGACGAGTTCGTTGAATCGCGAAGGCGGCACCAGGTCGCCGCCGATGAGGTGTTCCGTGGTGCCGGTATCAACGATCTCGCGCAGCGTGCGCTCCATGGCGCGTGCGCTGGCCAGCACCAGCGAGGTGGGATAAATCACCAGCGGCACACCCATCGCCTGGAGCTCTGCCGGCGCAATCATCGGCATCGTCAGGCTCTCGGCATTGAGATAGGCCAGCGGCCCGGGCGAGCGGCGGATGATGTCTTGCGCCCCCGCGCGGTCATAGGGCCCCAACGCCATCAGCAGGTCGGCGCCGGCTTCGCGGTAACGCCCCAGGCGCTCGATGGCCGCGTCCGCGCCCTGGCCCTGAAGCGAATCGGTGCGCGCGATCACCAGCAGGTTGGCATCGGTGCGCGCATCCACCGCGGCCTTGATTTTCCCCACCATGGCGTCGATCGGCACGATGACCTTGCCGGGCATCGATCCACATTTCTTCGGCAGCTCCTGGTCTTCCAGCTGCAGGGCCGCGATACCGGCACGCTCCAGCCCACGAACCGTGCGCATCACATTGATGGCGTTGCCGTAGCCCGTATCGGCATCGGCGATCACCGGAAGGGCCGTAACGTCTGCTATCTGTTCCAAACGCGCTGCAATTTCGGCGAAACTCAGCAACCCGACATCGGGTTTGCCGAAGGTGCCTTCCACCGCGTAGCCCGAAACGTAAACCGCCTTGAAGCCGGCCAGCTCGATGAGGCGCGCACCCAGGCCATCCCCCGTACCGGGCGCGATCACAATCTTGCCGGGCTGCTTCAGGCGGGCGGCGAGATCGGCGCGTTTCTGGGCGGTAGTCGTGATGGGGCCGGCTCCAAACGGGGGGAAGCGCCATCCTAGCAAAGCTGTCGGCAATATTGTCAACAATATTGTCCGGCGCCGTGGTAAAGTTAAGCGGCACTTCGGGGACCACCATGCAAACGTTTGATTCAAAGAGAGAAACAGGCTCGACGGCCACGGTAGTAACCGCTGACGAACGCGACCCGGAGTTCGAAGGTTCAACGCTGGAAGCGGTGATCGAGGCCCTGCGCCGGCGAATCTGCGGCGGCGCGCTCAAGCCCGGCACGCGGCTGCAGGAAGTGGCCCTGGCCGAGGAGTTCGGCGTATCCCGCGTGCGTATCCGCGATGCCCTGCTCGCCCTCCAGCAGCGCGGGCTGGTCGACCGGCAGAAAAATCGCAGCGCCATCGTCGCCAGGCTGGACCTGAAGGGGGTGTTCGAGATCCTGGAGCTGCGCGAAAACCTCGAGGGGCTGTGTGTGCGCCTGGCGGTGGAAAACCGCCCCGCCGAATCGTGGCAATACCTGGTCGACCTCTTCCAGGGCCCGATGGCCCGATATGCGGAGGAAAACAACGTCGAGGCCTACCTGGTGGAGGTGGAACGCTTCCGCGCCGACCTCACGCTGGCCGCCGACAACTCGATCCTGAACGAGATGCTTTCGATGCTGCGCGACCGCACGCGCAACATCGTTGATCGCACCACCATGCTGCCCGGGCGCATCCAGCAGGGCGTGAAGGAGCTGCAACTGGTGGTGGCCGCCATGCGCAGCGGCGACGGCGCAGAGGCCGAACGCCTGCGCCGCGAAAACATCCGCAGCCAGCGCGCCTTCGTCCAGCGATACCAGAACTTCCTGCTGTGAGCCCCTTTGCGCCCCCGCCGGTGATCGGCGCCGAAGTGTTCGCGCGTGTGCCCGATTCGCTGCGCCGCAAGGGGCGCTGCGCGTGGGGCGATGCCAACAACGGCATGCGGCCCACCGAATGTTTCCTCGAAGGCCCGGTGTTCGATCGCGCGGGCAACCTTTATGTGACCGACATTCCCTACGGCCGCATCCTGCGCGTCGACGCGGCCGGCACCTTCGAGCTGGTGGCCGAATACGACGGCTGGCCCAATGGCCTCAAGATCCACAAGGACGGGCGCATCTTCATCGCCGATTACAAAAACGGCATCCTCGTGCTCGATCCGTCCTCCGGAAAAATCAGCGAGGTCCTCACCCACCGCGCCAGCGAATCGTTCAAGGGCGTGAACGACCTCTACTTCGCGGACAACGGCGACCTCTACTTCACCGACCAGGGGCAGACCGGGCTCCAGGATCCTTCGGGCCGCGTCTACCGCTTTTCTCCCCCAAAGTCCCCCTCTCCTCCGGGAGAGGGCCGGGGTGAGGGTCGCCTGGAACTGATCCTCTCCAACATCCCCAGCCCCAACGGCATCACCCTCAACGGCGCGCAGGACATGCTGCTGGTGGCGGTGACACGCGGCAACTGCATCTGGCGCGCGCCGCTCCTGGCCCACGGCGCGCTTTCGAAAGTGGGCCTCTTCATCCAGCTTTCCGGTGGCGTGGGTCCCGACGGCATCGCCATGGACGAAGAGGACAACGTCGCCATCGCCCATGCGGGCCTGGGTGGCGCGTGGCTCTTCAGCCGCCGGGGCGTGCCGCTCGCTTTCGTGAAGGCGGCCGTGGGGGAGTTCACCACCAACCTGGCGTTCGGGGGGCCCGGGCGCCGCGATCTTTATATCGTCGAATCGGGCACCGGCACGATCCTGCGCGCGCGCATGGATGTCGCGGGCCGGCGCCACTTTTCGCACCATTGAGGAGTCTCCATGTTGTCGTTTGAATTTCCCGAGGACGGCGCCACGGTGGTCATCGGCGGCACCGGGGGCATCGGCCGCACCATCTGCGCGCGGCTGGCCGAAGCGGGCGCCAACGTGGCGTTCAGCTATCGCAAGCAGGCCGGCGTGGCGAAGGAAGTGGAAGCGGCGGTGCGCGCCGCGGGCAAGCGCGTGATGTCCACGACCCTGGAGGTGACCGACGTCGCTTCCGTCGAAGCCGCCTTCGAGAAATTCAAGGGCGAGTTCGGGCGCATCCATTCGGTGGTCTACACCACGTCGCTCGAGATTCCCCAGCAATGGATCAGCAAGATTGAGCCCGAGCAGATGGCGAAGGCGTTGCAGGTGAACGTGATGGGCCTTTTCCACGTGATGAAGTCGGCGATCCCGCTGCTGCGCGGTGGCGGCAGCTTCGTGACCGTCACCACGTCGGCCACCAGCCGTTATCCGCGCCGCGACGTGCTTTCGGCCGTCCCGAAATCCGCCGTGGAGATGCTCACCATGGCGGTGGCGAAGGAAGAAGGACGCTACGGCATGCGCGCCAACTGCGTGGGGCCCCACCTGATCGAGGCCGGCGGCGGCACGCGTGTGCTGGAGCAGGTGAGCGAGGAAGTCATCAGGAAGATGAAAACCGACATCCCGCTGCAGCGCTTCGGGCAACCGAAGGAAGTGGCCGATGCGGTGGTGTTCCTTGCCTCGCCGCTGTCCGGTTTCATCAGCGGCCAGCGGCTGGTGGCCGACGGCGGCTGGCAGCTCTAGGAGATTCCCATGGGGCGCACCCTGGCGCAGAAAATCATCGCCCGCACGAGCGGGCGGCAGAGCGTGGAGATCGGCGACGTGGTGATGTGCGAACCCGACGTGTTCGAAACCATCGATCTCGTCATGCCGCACTACATCAAGACGCTGCAGGACGAAGGCGTGACGCGATTCAAGTATCCGGACCGCATCATCGTCTTCGCGGACCACGAGGTGCCCTCGCAGACGCCGCAGGCCGCGATGCTGAAGAAGAGGCTGCGCGGGCAGCTCGACGCCATGGGCATCACCCACTTCTATAGCGAGGGTCGCCACGGCATCAGCCACCAGGCGATTGTCGAGCACGGGCATGTGCTGCCCGGAATGCTCGTCACCGGGCCGGACACACATATCCCCACGCTCGGTTGTGTCGGCGCGCTGGCCCCGCCGCTGAACTACGAGGCGATCCAGGCCATGGCCACGGGCGAGACCTGGCTGCGCGTGCCGGAAACGATCCGCATCGAGCTCACCGGCAAGCCCGGGCCCGGCGTCATGAGCCGCGACATCGCGCAGTGGATCATCGCGAAACTCTCTCCGGAGCGCTGCGACTACCGCGTGCTCGAATACGGCGGGCCCGCGCTGGCCGCGCTCGACATGGATGCGCGCATGACGCTGTGCAACGTGGCGATCGACGTGAGCGCCAAGACCGCGATTGTAGAGCCCGACCAGGTGACGCTGGATTATCTGCGGCCCCGGACTACCGCCGATCTCCAGCTGCTGCGCAGCGATCCCGATGCGCCGTACGAAAGTGTCTTCCACCAGGACCTGTCGGAGCTGGAGCCGATGGTGGCCGCGCCGCCGAGCCCGGAAAACGTGGTGCGCATCTCGACACTCGCCGGCATCAAGGTGGACCAGGTGTACATCGGGTCCTGCGCCGGTGGGCGGCTGGAGGACCTGCGCGCGGCCGCCGCCGTGTTGCGCGGGCGCAAGGTGCATCCGCGCGTGCGCATGCTGGTGATCCCGACGTCGCAGGAAATTTTCGCCAACGCCGCGCGCGAGGGGTTGCTCGACGCCTTCATCGACGCCGGCGCGGTGGTCAACGGCCCCAGCTGCGGGCCCTGCTACGGCAACCTGGCCCCGCTGGTGGAAGGCGATGTGTGCATCGGCACCGGCACCACCAACATGCCGGGGCGCATGGGCAGCACCGCCGCCTCGATCTACCTCAGCAATGCGGTGACGGCCACGGCCGCGGCGATTGCCGGCGAGATCGTGGATCCGCGCGAATTCTTCGGGCGGCGCCCGTGAGCTGGAACTGGCGCGGCCGCGCCTGGATATTCGGCGACGACATACCCAACGACAACGGCTTCATGCCGATCAGCTTCGTGCGCGCGCAGGTCTACGACCCCGCGGTGCTGGCCAGGAGCGCGTTCGCCGACCTCGACGCGACGCTTGCCGGAAAAATCGCGCCGGGCGACATCCTGGTGGGTGGGAAAAACTTCGGCCGCGGCAATCCCCACGTGCAGGGATTCCTCGGCCTAAAGGGTCTGGGCGTTGGGGTGCTGGCCGAATCGATGCAACGCGGCCCGCTGCGCGCCTGCGTCAATGCCGGCGTCCCCGTGCTTGCCCCCTCGCCCGGCCTGCGCGGCTTTGCGGCCAATGGCGACCTGCTGGTGGTGGATTTCGAGAAGGGGCTGGTGGCCAACGAAACCCGCGGCACCCGGCTGGAAATGCCGCCGCTGCCGCCACTCATGCGCGACATCATCGCCGTGGGCGGCGGCATCGCGTTCATGAAGCAACGCCTGGGTATCTGACCCGGAACCCGGGACAAAAAAAACGCCGTCCCCGGCAATCCGGGTCGGCGTCGAATGAAGCGGGCCCACAGGAGTGGAGGCCCGTCCAGGGGTTCGGGGTCAGTGTGCGATGAGGGGAAACAGTGGCGGGCGATCGGGTTGTGTGCCCGGCTCGAATCCCGTCCAGTCGTCGGCGACATAAACGGTCGCCAGTCCGGCGGCCAGGACAGCGGCTTCAAGCCAATTCGGTACTGCTTCCATGGGTTCTTTCCTCTTTTGGCGCGTCCAGCGCATTGCACAGTCCGTACTTTAGGCAGCGTCCAAGACAAGGCGCCGACCGGAAAAGGGCACTCGTATGGTCCAATCGGACTACAGCCTCGCCCGCGAAGTGATGCAGTCGACTTGTGACACCAAGCGCCCGGCCCGATGTCAGATATTGAACCCACCGCAAAAAGAGCCGATCCCCAATGACCGAACCCCAGATCACCTACCGCGGCATGCCCCACTCCCCCGCCATGGACGCCAGGATCAACGAACTTTCGGCCAAGCTCGAGGCGTTCCATCCCAAGATCTCCCACTGCCACGTCGTCATCGACGAGATCGACAAACACAAGCGCAAGGGCAACCTTTTCGAGGTTCGCATCGACATGCATGTGCCCGGGCGCGAGATCGTGGCTTCCGAGCAACACGAAGACGCGTATGTGGCCATCGGCCACGCGTTCGATGTGGCCTACCGCCAGCTCGAGGACGACATCCGGATCAAGCGCGGGGAAGTCAAACAGCACCGCAACGGTGGCGAACCCAGAGGCGAGCCCGATGAAACCTGAACGCAGCGCACCCTACCTCCCGAAGCGCGATGCCGGACTGCACAGCGCCAAAGACGAAAGCGATCCGTACCGCAACACCAAGCGCCCGCCCAACGGCACGGCCTGCCCCAAGTGCCACGCGACCTACCAGGTCAATCGCTGGACCTGGCAGCCGGCCGAAAAGGACGCCTACGAGCTGGTGTGCCCCGCATGCCATCGCATCGCGGACCAGTTTCCCGCGGGCTACCTCACGATCAGGGGCGAATTCTTCAAGGAACACCGCGACGAGATCGTGAACCTCATCCAGGGCCACGAGAAGAAGGAAAAGGCGTCGCGGCCGCTGCAGCGGATCATGGCGATCTCGGATACGCGTGACGGCTCCACCGAGGTCACGACCACGGATTCGCACCTGGCGCGCGGCATCGCCGAAGCCCTGCACAGCGCCTACAAGGGCGAACTGAAGCTGCGCTATTCGCGCGACGAAAACCTGCTTCGCGCGAGCTGGAAGCGGTAAGCAAGCGGGACGGAAACTGGTGTCAGAGACGACTTCCCCCGAGGGCGGCAAATGCCGCCAGCGCAAAAGTCGTCTCTGACACCAGTTTCCGCTTTTCGGGTCAGGGCTTCTGCCCCAGCATCTCCGGCGCCACCAGCACGCGGCCCTTGTTGGTGACGTGAAAACGCTGGCGGTCTTCCTCGAGGTCGAAGCCTATCCGCATGCCTTGGGGGATGCGGCAACGCTTGTCGATGACGGCGTTGCGCACCAGGGCGCCGGGGCCGATTTCCACGCCCGGAAGGACCACCGAATCCTCGACACGCGAGTGGTTGTAGACCCGCACGTTGGTGAAAAGCAGCGAACGCTTCACGGTGGACCCGCTGACGATGCAGCCCCCCGAGACCATCGAATCCACCGCGCAACCCCGGCGATCGGGGTCGTCGAAGACGAACTTCGCCGGCGGGTACTGCTCCTGGTAGGTCCAGATCGGCCAGTCGCGGTCGTAGAGGTTGAGCTGCGGGGTGACGCTTGTGAGGTCCATGTTGGCCTCCCAATACGCGTCGAGGGTGCCGACGTCGCGCCAGTAGGGCTTGCCGTCGGTCATGTTCACGCAGCTGTCGTGGAAATCGTGGGCATAGACCTCGAAGCCGCCGGCGACCAGTCGCGGGATGATGTCCTTGCCGAAGTAGTGGCTGGAATCCGCCATCGCCGCATCGGCACGCAGCGCATCGAAGAGGAAGGCGGCATCGAAGATGTAGATGCCCATGCTGGCCATCACCAGTTCCGGGTTGCCGGGCACGGTGTAGGGATCGGTCTCGGGCTTTTCCTGGAATGCGGTGATGCGCCCGCGCCAATCGGTGCGCATGACGCCGAAGGCGCGCGCTTCGGCCACCGGGACCTCCACGCAGCCAACCGTGAGCCTGGAGCCGCGCGCGATGTGCTCTTCGATCATGCGGCGGTAGTCCATCTTGTAGATGTGGTCCCCGGCCACCACCAGCACCAGCTGCGGGTTCTGGCGGCGCAGGATGTCGAGGTTCTGGAACACCGCGTCGGCGGTGCCCTGGTACCAGTCGCCGTTGGTGCGCTGCTGGGCCGGCATGACCTCGATGAACTCGTCGAAGCGCCCGTCGAGGAAGTTCCAGCCGCGCTGCAGGTGCCGCAGCAGGCTGTGCGACTTGTATTGCGTGCAGATGTCGATCTTGCGGATGCCCGAATTGATGCAGTTCGAGAGCGTGAAGTCGATGATGCGGAATTTTCCCCCAAAGGCCACGCTGGGCTTGGCGCGCCAATCGGTCAGCTGCTTCAGGCACGCGCCGCGTCCACCGGCAAGCACGATCCCCACCGTGTTCCTGACCGAGTTGGCGCCGTGCCGGGCATCGATGCCGCGGATTGCGGGTTGCTGCGCCGTGGCGCGTTCGCGTTCGAGGATTTCGACCATGCCGTTTCCCTTTCCCCGCACTGCCTGTCGTGGGGAGAAGATGACACGGCACGCCAGGTTTCAACGACGGCGTCTGTCTGAGCTTTTTGCCAGATTTCGCCTACAGCGCGCCCTTCACGTGGATGGCGCGGTGGCGATGCGCGCGGCACCCAGGATGCCGAGCCTTTCATTGGTCACCGCACGCACCGGGATACGCGCGAGCAGCGACGACATCGCACCCTTGGCGCAGAAGGCGGCCGCGAACTTCTCGCGGTTGAGCGAGCGTGCGATCTTCGACATCACCCCGCCCGCGATGTATACGCCGCCGCGCGCCATCACCGCCAGCGCATGATCGCCGGCCACGTTGCCGAGGCATTCGGCAAAAACATCCAGCGTGCGCACGGCCGCCGCCTCGCCCTTGCCGAAGGCGCGATCGCAGATTTCCGCGGGCTCCAGCGTGGCGCCCGTGAGCGCGTGGTGGATGTTGGCGATGCCGCGCCCGGAAACCACGCCCTCCACCTCCACACGCCCGTGGGTCTCGAACAACACGCGCCAGAGGTTCGCCTGTTCCGCGCTGGCGGGGCTGAAGCCCACGTGCCCGCCCTCGCCCGGGATCGACCGGAAAATCCGGGACGCACCCTCACCGAGGCTGAGTGAGGGTGCGTCCCGGATTTTCGAGGGTGCGTCCCCGATTTTCGGGACTCGGTAGGCGACGCCCAGGCCGGTGCCGACGCCCAGCACCACCTGCGAGGCGCCTTCCACGACCCTTCCGGCCTGCAGCGTGAAGAAATCGCGCGACGACAACATTGCGATGCCGCTGGCGGTGGCGGCGAGGTCGTTCACCACGCGCAACCGGCCGATGCCGAACTGATCGCCGAGCGCATCGCCGTCGACGACCCACGGCCGGTGGGTCATCCTGACGCAGTTGCCTTCCGCCGGCCCCGCGACACCCATGGCGCCGGCGACCAGGCGCGCGCGGCTGGGGCGGGCGCCATCCCATTCCTTCATGAAGACCTGCATCACCGCGGCCATGCTGGGGAAATCGGCGACGGCGTAGCGGCGCGCGAGGAAGGGCTTCCAGCGCCCTTCGTCGACGTCGCCTGCCTCCAGCAGCACCTTGGTGGCGCCTATGTCCGCGGCCAGTATCACGTGTGTAGGAGCCCTCCGGCATCAAATTCGTTCGCGATGCCGCAAATTTGGTGGCGTGGCATTCGCTCGCAATCCATTGTCCGTCCGTTCACCAGAAAAGGAACATCCCATGGGATTCTTCAGCCGCATCATCGACAAGCTGCGCGGTCATCACGACCCCAAGCTCACCCCCACCGCGGGCACCCCGCAGCAGACCCAATATGCGCCGCCGGCCGGCCAGCAGGGCAGCACCGCCAACCCGCAGCTGCAGAACGTCGACGTCAACGCCATCCTGACCGACCTCGCGAAGAAAAAGGGCGGGCCCAGCAACTGGCAGACCTCGATTGTCGACACCCTGAAGCTGCTGGACCTCGATTCGAGCCTGGCCGCGCGCAAGGAGCTCGCCGAAGAGCTCAACGTGCACGCGGGCGAACATGGCAGCGCGGAGCAGAACATCGCCCTGCAGAAAGCCGTATTCAAGAAGCTGGCCGAAAACGGCGGCAAGGTGCCCGACAGCCTGCGCGATTGATCGCAATCGCGTGAATCACGGAAGGCGCGCCGGCGGCGCCCCTTCTGCGCTTATGCGGCAGAATCGCGGTTGGTGAAAACTTCCGCGCTCAAGATCCTCTTCGCAACGCCCGAATGTGCCCCCCTCGTGAAAACCGGCGGCCTGGGCGACGTAAGCGCCACATTGCCCGCCGCCTTGCGTGAGCTGGGCCTCGATGCGCGCGTGTTGCTGCCGGGTTATCCGCCGGTGATGGCGGCCGTGGCCGGTGCGCCCGATGCGGGCACCCTCAACGTGCTGGGCCACGACATCCGCCTGCTCGATGCGCGGCTGCCGAGCGGCGTGCCGCTGCTGGTGGCCGATTGCCCGGCGCTCTACGCCCGTGGCGGCGGCCCGTATCAGGCCGATGATGGCGACGATTGGGACGACAACGCCGTTCGCTTCGGCGTGTTCTCCAAACTGGCGGCGATCCTGGGCAGTCCCGCATCCCCCCTGGCGTGGCACCCGGACGTCGTGCATTGCAACGACTGGCCCACCGCGCTTGCGCCGGTCTACATGCACTTCGGCGGCCGGCCGCGCGCCGCGAGCCTCATCACGATCCACAACCTCGCGTTCCAGGGCCTCTTCGATGCCGACCGGATCGCGCGCATCAACCTTCCGCCGGCGAGCCTGGGCATGGAAGGCCTCGAATTCTACGGCCGCATGTCGTTCCTCAAGGGCGCGCTGGTCTATGCGGATGCCATCAACACCGTGAGCCCCACCTACGCGCGCGAGATCCAGGGCCACGAGCTGGGTTTCGGCCTCGATGGCGTGTTGCGATCGCGCGCGGCCAGCCTGTACGGGGTCCTCAACGGGATCGACACCGCGCTCTGGAACCCGGTGACGGACCCGCACATTCCCAACCCCTACGGACCACTCACCCTCGAGCGCAAGCCGCCCAACAAACGCGCGCTGCGGTCGCGCATGGGGCTCGAACCCTCGGACAAGCCCGTGGCCGCTATGGTGACGCGGCTTACGCACCAGAAGGGCATCGACCTGGTGGCGGCCGCGGCCGACGCCTTGATCGAATCGGGTGTGCAGGTGGCGGTGGTGGGCGCCGGCGATCGCGCGATGACGGAGAAGCTGCAGGCCGCGCAGTCGCGCCACCCGGGGAATTTTGCGCTGGTCGTCGCCTTCGACGAGGCGCTGGCCCACCTGGTCGAGGCGGGCGCGGACATGTTCCTGATGCCGTCGCGCTTCGAGCCCTGCGGCATGAACCAGATGTACAGCCAGCGCTACGGCACCCCACCCGTCGCCAACGCCACCGGGGGGCTCGCCGACACCATCATCGATGACGGCGAAGACAGCCGCCAGACCGGCTTCCTGATGCGCGAGGCCACACCCGAAGCGCTGGTGGCGGCTGTCGCCCGCGCCGTGACCGCCATGAAAGACCCCAGGCGCTGGCGCACGATCCAGTTACACGGCATGGCGCGTGATTTCGGCTGGGACGCCGCGGCTCGCCGCTATCGCGAGATCTACCGGAAACTGGTGTCAGAGACGACTTTTGCAGTTGGCGGCAAGTAGCCGCCAAGGCGCAAAAGTCGTCTCTGACACCAGTTTCAAATCCACTTCATCAGGCCCAGCTCGAACCGATGGGAGAGCGCCTCGTGGTGCGGGTAGGCGCGGATGCGGAAGGAAAGTTTGCCGCAGAGCTCCGGGGCGAGATCGAGTGCGAAGATGCATTCACCCCCCTCGCCCCTTTCGCCGGTATCGAGGAAGGGATGGCTTTCGGGTGGGCGGCCGGCGGCGAGTTCGGTCAGCGCGGGGGAGAGCAGCAACTCCACCACGATGTCGGCCGGTGACAGATCTCCCGGGCGCACCCCCACCGTGAAGCGCGCCTTGTCGCCGAAACGCGCGTTGCGCGCCGGCATGCCAAGCGCGCGCACCTGCACCTGCGGCCACGAAGCGCGCACGCGCGACTTCCAGGACGCCACGTCGCGCGCGATCGCAAACCCGTTGTCGGCGAACCGGCGCCCGCGCTGGCAGGCCGGCGCATAGAAACGCGCCAGGTATTCCCCCACCATGCGTTCGCTGTTGTACTGGGGCAGCAACGTCATGATCGAGCGCTTGGCCATCGCGACCCATTCCGGCGAAAAGCCCAGCGGGTCGCGGTTGTAATACATCGGGATCACCTTGTCCTGCAGCAGCTCGTAGAGCGAACGGCTTTCCTCCGCGTCGCGCCGGTCGTCGGAGAGTGTCTCGGAGGCGGGCTTGATGGCCCAGCCGTTGTCGCCGGTGTAGCCCTCGCCCCACCAGCCGTCGAGCACCGAGAGGTTGATCACGCCGTTGAAGCCCGCCTTCATGCCCGAGGTACCCGACGCTTCCAGCGGGAAGATCGGGTTGTTGAGCCACACGTCGACACCGGAGACAAGCCGGCGCGCCAGGCGCAGGTCGTAACCTTCCACCATCAGGAAGCGGCCCTCGAATTCCGGCATCGCGGCCAGTTCGGTGATGCGGCGGATGAAGTCCTTGCCCGGCTCGTCGGCGGGGTGCGCCTTGCCCGCGAAGACAAACAGCACCGGCCGATCCGCGTCCCCCACGATCTGGCGCAGCCAGTCGAGGTCCTGGAACAGCAATGTGGCGCGTTTGTAGGTGGCGAAGCGGCGCGCAAAGCCCACCGTCAACACGTTGGGATTGGCGGGATCGGCGAAACGCAGGATGCGATCCAGGTGTGATTCACTCCCCCGGTTGCGCGCGTGTTGCTTGCGCAACTGCTCGCGCACCAGCTCGAACATGCGCGCCTTGAGGTGCTGGCGGATGCTCCAGAAAACAGGGTCGGGGATCGCCTTGATGCCATCGAGGGCGCCGGGATGGTCGAGGCGGCCGTTCCAGTCGCTGCCGATGAAGCGCTCGAAGGCTTCGGCCATCTCGGGGGCGAGGAAGGTGCCCGCGTGCACGCCGTTGGTGACGTAGCCGATCGGGTTTTCCTCTTCCGGCACTTCCGGCCACAGGTCCCCAAGGATCAGCGCGGAGACGTCGCCATGGATGCGCGAGACGCCGTTCATGAAGCGCGATCCACGCGCGGCCAGCGCGGTCATGTTGAAATCGGCGCTTTTCGGCGTGCGGCCGAGCGCCATCAACGCGTCGCGCGGCAGGTTCAACTCCTGCGCGAACCGGTGGAAGTAGCGGTCGATTTTTTCCGGCACGAAGTGGTCGTGCCCCGCCGCCACCGCGGTGTGCGTGGTGAAGATGGTGTTGGACGCCACCGCTTCCAGGGCCGTCTCCAGGTCGATGCCCTCCTTCATCAGGGCCCGCATGCGCTCGAGCACCAGGAAAGCCGCGTGGCCCTCGTTCATGTGCCAGGCCGCGGGCTTGATGCCCAGCGCCTGGAGCGCGCGAAAGCCCCCCATGCCGAGCACGATTTCCTGCTGGATGCGGGTGTTGCGATCGCCGCCGTAGAGGCGATGGGCGGTGGCGCGGTCTTCGGGGCGGTTGCGATCGAGGTCCGTATCCAGCAGGTAGAGCGAGATGCGCCCGACCTGGGTATGCCACACCTTGCAGTAGACGTCGTGTTCCGCGAACTCCACCTTCACCTCGAGCGGCTGGTCCGCCGCATCGGTCACCGGCGTGATGGGCAGGTCGCTGAAATCCGAGTCGTAGTAGTGCGCGAGCTGTGTGCCTTCGGCATCGATGGCCTGCTGGAAGTAGCCCTGCCGGTAGAGCAGCCCCACGGCGACAAAAGGCAACGCCATGTCGCTGGCGGTCTTGCAGTGGTCACCGGCCAGGATGCCGAGGCCACCCGAATAGATCGGCAGGCTTTCGTGGAAGCCGAATTCGGCGCAGAAGTAGGCGATGACGTCGCCTTCGCCCAGCAGGGGTGCGCCGCTGCGGGCCGGGCCGCGGCCGTGATAGGCGTCGAAGGTGGCGAGCGTGCGATCGAGATCGTGGAGATACCCCGGATCGTGCGCGGCTTCTTCGAGCCGGCTTTGCGACACGCCCTTCAGCAGCGCCTTGGGGCTGTGGCCCACCGCATCCCACAGCAGCGGATCGAGCCGGGCGAACAGCGCGCGCGCCTGGCGGTTCCAGCTGAACCAGAGGTTGCCGGCGAGCTCCTCGAGGCGGCGCAGCGCATCGGGCAGGGCGGGAGTGACTTCCAGGGGGAATGCAGTGCCGGGGCGCGTTTCCATGGGCTTCTTTTTCATCTTTCCCGATGTGGTGTGACGGGTGCTTGACAATCCTAGTTCATTTCTATCATTCTAGAATCATGAAAACCTCTCAAGCAGTGCCGTTGCTCGCAGCCCTGGCCCAGGAAACACGCCTCTCGATATTCCGCGCGCTGGTCCAGGCCGGGCCCGACGGCCTGTCGGCCGGACGGATTGCGGAAGCGGTCGGCGCGCCCGCTTCCACGTTGTCGTTCCACCTCAAGGAGCTGGCCGCCGCGGGCCTGGTGCGCCCGCGCCAGGAGGGCCGCTTCATTTTCTACTCCACCGATTTCGCCGCCATGTCGGATCTGCTGACCTTCCTCACGGAGAAGTGCTGCCAGGGGATGCCGGCGCCGCAAGTCGCGCGCATCGGGCAGGCCGTTGCTTCGTGCTGTGCCCCGACCGCCGCACCCCTCAAAAGGAATGTTTCCTGAA
Organism: Burkholderiales bacterium; assembly: GCA_038203035.1. Classification (GTDB taxonomy): domain Bacteria; phylum Pseudomonadota; class Gammaproteobacteria; order Burkholderiales; family Usitatibacteraceae; genus Usitatibacter. The sequence continues at coordinate 5,307 of JBBREI010000011.1, read as the reverse complement.
AAACGACCTCGACGGATTGCCCGTCGCCGTGATCGGCGCGGGTCCCATCGGCCTGGCCGCGGCGGCCCACCTGATCGAACGCGGCATGCCCACCGTGGTGCTGGAGGCCGGCACGGCGATCGCCGCGCACTTCGATTCGTTCCGCCACGTGCAGCTCTTTTCGCCATGGCGCTTCAACATCGACCCGGCCGCGCGCCGCATGCTCACCGCGTCGGGTTGGATCGAGCCGCGCCTGGACGAGCTGCCCACAGCGGGCGCGATGATCGACCAGTACCTCGCCCCGCTGGCCGCGCTGCCGCGGATGGCGCAGGCCTTGCGGCTATCCCACCGGGTGCTCGATGTCGCGCGCGTGGGCTTCGACAAGGTGAAGTCCGCGGGCCGCGAATCGGCGCCCTTCGCCATCCGCTGCGCTACTCCGGACGGTGTGCGCGAGATCCGCGCCGGCGCACTGATCGACGCCTCGGGCAGCTGGGGCAAGGCCAACCCGCTCGGTGCCAACGGCCTGCCCGCGATCGGCGAAGGTGAGGCCGCCCGGAACATCGCGTACGGCATGCCCGACATCCTCGGGCGTTTTCGCGACCGCTACGCCGGCAAGCGTGTGCTGGTGGCCGGTGCCGGTCACTCCGCGGCCGGCAACCTGCTGGCGCTGGCCAGGCTGGCGGAAGAAGCGCCGGGCACGCGCCTGGTGTGGACCATTCGCGGCCACAACTTCACGCGCATCTTCGGCGGCGGAGAAAACGACGGCCTGGCCGCGCGGGGCGTGCTGGGCCAACGCCTCAAGCAACTTTCCGAAAGCGGGCAGCTCGAGGTGCAGGCCGATTTGCGCACCGAATCGGTCACGAGGGAAAACGGCGCGCTGGTGGTTTGCGGGCGTGGCGCGGATGGGGAAAACAAGCGTATCGAAAACATCAACGAGATCATCGTGTCCGCGGGTGGGCGGCCCGACCTGTCCCTCACCTCGGAGCTGCGCGTGAGACTCGATCCCTTGCTTGAAAGCACGGATCAACTGGCACCGCTGATCGACCCGAACGCGCACAGCTGCGGCACCGTGCGCCCACACGGCCATCGCGAGCTGGCGCACCCCGAGGCGCGTTTCTACGCCGTGGGCGCCAAGAGCTACGGCCGGGCGCCCAACTTCCTGCTGGCCACCGGCCACGAGCAGGTGCGATCGGTGGTGGCCGCGCTCGCCGGCGACATGGTGGCCGCCGACGACGTGCGCCTGGAGCTTCCGGAAACCGGCGTGTGTTCGACGCAATTCGACGAGGCGTCTTCGGGATGCTGCGGCACCGCGCAGGCGGCTGACAATCCGACGGTGGCCGTTGCCGCCCCGGAGATCCGCAAGGGCGGCTGTGGACAACCGAAGCGGGAAATTGCGATTGCCCAGCCCGCGGGGAAAGGCTGCTGCAATTGAGGCTCACGCCGTTCATCACCGCGCTCGGGATCGCGCAGATCGTTTCGTGGGGCACGTTGTTCTATGCCATCGGCGTGCTCGGCGCCGCCATGCGGCGCGACCTCGGCGTAAGCGAACTCTTCCTCTTCGGCGCGTTCACCGCGGGGCTGCTCGTCACCGGGACCGTGGCGCCCGTGATGGGGCGCCTCATCGACCGGCGCGGCGGGCGCCTGGGGCTTTCCATCGGCTCGGTGCTGGGGGCGCTCTCCATGGCCATCCTCGCCCTCGCGCCGAACGCCGCGGTGATGGTCGTCGGCTGGCTCGTCGCCGGCGCCGCCATGGCGGGCTGCCTCTACGACCCGGCCTTCGCCACGCTCTCGCAACACACCGGCGCGCGTTACCGCAAGGCGGTGACGGCGCTCACGCTCTTCGGCGGGTTCGCGAGCACCGTGTTCTGGCCGCTTTCGCACCTTCTGCTGGAGGCGTGGGGCTGGCGCGTGACGTTCGGGATCTATGCGGGATTCCACCTTTTCCTGTGCCTGCCGATCCACCTGCTGTTTGTGCCCCGGCACGTCGTCGCGCAGGCGATGGGCGCGCCCGCGAAACCCGCGGATGTCTCGCCCGCGATGACCGATCCGCGCCTGCGGTGGCTGGCGGTCAGCTTTGCGATAGCAACCTTCATCTTCGGTGTGATTTCGGTGCACCTGATCAACCTGCTCACAAGCGCGGGGCTCACCGCGGCCCAGGCGGTGACGATATCGATGCTGGTGGGACCGATGCAGGTTGCCGGCCGCGTGATCGAGCTGGGGCTGGCCGGACGGGTTCGCGCGGTGACGGTGGGTGTTGTTGCGTTCATCCTGATGCTGACGGCGCTGGTGGCCCTGATCAGCGTCGAGGGATTCGGCATCGCGGCGCTTGTGTTCGTGATCGCCTACGGCTGCGGCAACGGCGTCCTCACGATCGTGAAGGGCACGGCGCCGGTGGAAATCTTCGGCGCCCACGGGCTCGGCGGATTGCTGGGTTACCTCTCGCGCGCGGGTTTCTACGCCAAGGCGGTGGCGCCGGCGGCGTTTTCTGCCCTGATCACCTTCGGGCTCACGCGCAACGCGGCGCTGGCGTCACTCGGTGCGCTGGCCATTGCCGGGATGGGAACGTATTCGATGGCGACGCGAAATCGTCACACAGCTTCGGCATGATCGGCGCCCATGACATCCACTACATACAACGTCCTCTTCCTCTGCACCGGTAATTCCGCGCGATCGGTACTTGCCGAGGCCCTTATCAACCACCTCGACGGGGGAAGGTTCGTCGGCCATTCCGCCGGCAGCCATCCGGGCGGGCGCGTCAATCCGTTCACCCTGGAAATACTCCAGTCCTACGGCCTGCCGACCGCGGGCCTTCGCAGCAAGAGCTGGGACGAGTTCGCGCAACCCGGCGCGGCGCCGATCGATTTCATCTTCACCGTGTGTGACAACGCGGCGGGCGAGGCGTGTCCGATCTGGCCCGGCAAACCGATGACGGCCCACTGGGGTGTCGCCGATCCCGCGGCGGTGGAAGGCAGCGACGAGGAAAAACGCGCCGCATTCCGGGCCGCGGCCACCGTGCTGCGCCGGCGCATCGAACTCTTCCTCGCCCTGCCGCTGGCGAAGCTCGACGCCCTTTCGATCCAGGCGAAGCTGCGGGAAATCGGCAAGCAATAGTGGGGCTGCCACGCAGCCTTGCCGCAGAGGCACTCGGTACCGCGGGCCTGCTCGCGGTGGTTGTGGGATCCGGGATCATGGGCGAGCGGCTCGCGGGCGGGAACGTCGCGATTGCGCTGCTGGCCAATGCACTCGCCACCGCGGCCGGGCTCTACGTCCTGATCCTGGCCCTCGCGCCGATCTCCGGCGCGCATTTCAATCCGTCGGTCACGCTGATGGCGGTGTTCGAGGGCCAGGTGAAGGCGCGCCTGGCCGCCGGATATGTCGTCGCGCAATTCGCCGGTGCCATCGCGGGCACCTGGACCGCCCATGCCATGTTCGCGCTCGACATCGTGCAAACCTCGACGAAGATACGCACGGGCCCGTCGCAATGGCTGGGTGAATTCATCGCCACCTTCGGGCTCATCGCCTGCATACGGCTGGTCGGGCGGTCGTCACCCGCTTCGGTGCCCGCGGCTGTCGCCGCCTACATCGGCGCGGCGTACTGGTTCACGTCATCGACCTCTTTCGCCAACCCCGCGGTGACGGTTGCACGTTCGCTCACCGATACCTTCGCCGGGATTGCTCCCGCCGGGGTGCCCGCGTTCATCGGCGCGCAACTTGCGGGCGCGGGGTTGGCTGTTGTTGCTTGTCGCTGGCTTGGGGCAGCGACAGCCGGAAACACAAAGGTCACGGAGGAAAAGCAGGAAGGCTAAAGGCGGATGCGACTCCGTGAAAGAAAAGGCGTATCGACCGGGTGACACGCGCATCGGAGGGCAAAGAAGGTCAGAGGCATCAGAGGTGGCTGCGCCGGACAGACCTGACGGCCAGGCAACCCAGGGATTCCTCAAATGGCGGCTGGGCGAGAAAAATGCGCACGCCCCGATGGGCTCCCCAAACAAACTTCAATTCGTCTGCGCGTGTGTCCAGGTCGATCCGCGTTCAGTCGTCGCAGGTGCGTCCGGTCCTGCCCTATAGCCTTTCCTCCGTGACCTTTGCGTTTCCGGCTGTAGTCGCCTGAACCAGGGCAAAGCCCAAGCTTGACGCTTCCATGTCTATACATGGAAACTGTATAGAGATGATCGTCGATTGCCACACCCATTACCTCGAGCCCGAGGTCCCCGGAAGGCCGTATGCGTACCCCGCCACCATGGGCCCGATCCCCCATGCGGAGATCGCGCGCCTGGCGGACGAGGCGGGGATCAACTGCGTGGTGCAGGTGACGGCCTCGACCATGGGTGAGGACAACCGCTATTCCTTCGAGGGCGCCGCCGCCCTGCCGGGCAAGGTGCTGGGCGTCGTCGGGCGCTTCGACCCGATCGCGCCGGGTGTCGAGGATCGCCTGCGCGAATACGCCACGCAGCCGAAGCAGCTCGGCATCCGCATCACGCTTTTCCACAGTCCGGCCGCCGTGCATTGGCTCGACGACCGCGCGCTCGATCCGTTCCTGGTGGCCGCCGCGAAGATCGGCGTCGCCATCTGCATCCACGCGCCGTTCCAGAACGCCGTGCTGCGGCAGACCGTGGAGCGCCACCCGGGTGTGCGCTTCATCGTCGACCACATGGGCATCCGCCACGAGAGGGACCAGACGGTTGCCACCGCCTTCCGCCAATGGGCACTGCTGCTGGAGATCGCCGCGCTGCCAAACGCGTGGATCAAATGCTCCTATTTCCCCGAAGCGGCCATGGGCTCCGAGGGCTACCCGTACCCCACCGCCCAGCAGCGCTTCCGGGAGCTGGTGGATCACGCCGGCGCACAGCGCCTGGTGTGGGCCTCGAACTTCCCGCCGGTTCAGCGCGCGTGCAGCTGGAAGCAGGCTCTCGATTTCGTTCGCACCGAAAGCACCTTCCTCTCGCCCGCCGATCGCGCCGCGATCCTGGGCGGCAACTACCTGCGCGATTTCGCCCCATGAACGACACCACGGACATCCCGAAGCCCAAGCCACTCGAAGGCGTGCGCGTGCTCGACTGCGGCACCATCATCGCCGCGCCCTACTGCGCCACGCTGCTGGCCGACTGGGGCGCAGACGTGATCAAGATCGAACATCCCGACGGCGATTCGCTGCGGCGCGCGGGGCCCTCGAAAAACGGCGCGGGCCTCAACTACAAGTTCTACGGCCGCAACAAGCGCCACATGGTGCTCAACCTCTCCACACCGGAGGGCCAGGAGACCTTTCGCAAGCTCGCGCTCAAGAGCGACATCGTGGTGGAGAACTTCCGCCCCGGCGTGATGGAGCGC
>JBBREI010000010.1:0-39987 GCA_038203035.1 Burkholderiales bacterium | reverse complement strand
TGGAAGGAGATCGCGGCGATCCCGCGCGGCCGGACGCTTTCGTATTCGGATCTCGCCAGGCGCGCGGGCGCCCCGGGCGCCGCGCGCGCCGCCGGCGCCGCCACGGCCCGCAACCCACTCTCGATCGTGGTGCCATGCCATCGCGTGGTGGGTAGCGGCGGCAGCCTCACCGGCTACGCCGGCGGCATCCCGCGCAAGGTGCGGTTGCTGGAGCTCGAGGGCGCCCGCCAGGCACACGCGGCTTGAGGCCACAGGACCTCGCGCGCCTGGTCGCACTCGCCGCGGCATGGGGCGCGTCGTACCTTTTCATGCGCTACGCGGTCCCGTTCCTGGGGCCGATCCCGATGATCGAGATGCGTGTGTTGTTCGCGGGACTGCTGGTGGCGGCCTTCCTCTACGCGAAGGGACAAGGCGTCGGCTGGCGCGAACACTGGCGCGGGTACCTCTTCGTCGGCGCCATCGGGATGGCGGTGCCGTTTGTGCTGATCGCCGAGGCGCTGCGGACCATCGACGCATCCACCGCCGCGATCCTCAACGCGCTTTCGCCGCTTTTCGCCTCGATTGTGGCGGCGGTCTGGATCCGCGACCCGATCACACCCGCCAAGGCCGGCGGCATCGCGTTGTGCCTCGTCGGCACCGCGGTGCTGGTGGGCTGGACGCCGCAACCGATGAGCTCGAAGGAGCTGGTCGCCGCCGCGATGTCGGTGGCCGCCACCGTGATCTACGGCTTTACCATCGTCTTCACCAAGGTGAAGCTCAAGGGCGCGAGCCCGATGGGAACCTCCGCCGCGACGCTGCTTTTCGCGGGCCTGGCGCTGCTGCCGCTGATGCCGGTGGACCACAACTATTCGGCGGTCCCGGTGATGGCGTGGCTGGCGCTGGCCGGCCTGGTGCTCTTCTCCACCGTGCTCGCCTTCATCCTCTACTACCGGCTGATCGCCGACGTGGGGCCGGTGAAGGCGATCACGGTGACGCTGCTGGTGCCGATTTTCGGGATGCTGTGGGGAGTGATGTTCCTCGGCGAGCCCGTCACGCCCGGGCGGCTGGCCGGCTGCGCCATCATCCTCGCCGGCTGCTCCCTCATTCTGGGCCTGGTTCCCTATCGCCATCCGGCGAGTTAGGGCGGGAACACGGATGAACACGGATGACCGAGAGTTGTCATGATGATCGATCGGATCAATTGTTCGGGATCGGTGCCCTTGACCATGCTCTACCGCCCGCCCATGTTCTACCCGCCGAGATCCGCTTTCAATCCGTTGTGATCCGTTGTGATCCGTGTTCCGAAGGTTTTCCCCCACCGAAGCCACAATGCCCAACAGACTCGCGAAAGAAACCAGCCCCTACCTCCAGCAACACGCGGACAACCCGGTCGACTGGTATCCGTGGGGAGAAGAAGCACTCGCGGAAGCGAAGCGCACCCACAAGCCGATCCTGCTGTCGGTGGGATATTCCGCGTGCCACTGGTGCCACGTGATGGCGCACGAAAGCTTCGAGGACGAGGCGATCGCGAAGGTGATGAACGACAACTTCGTGAACGTCAAGGTCGACCGCGAGGAGCGCCCCGACATCGACCAGATCTACCAGGTGGCGCAGCAGCTGCTCACCCAGCGCTCCGGCGGCTGGCCGCTCACCATGTTCCTCACCCACGACCAGGTGCCGTTTTTCGGCGGCACCTATTTCCCCAGCGCGCCGCGTTACGGCATGCCTGGCTTCCCGGATCTCCTCGCGCGAGTGCGGGCGTTCCACGACAACAATCCCGACGACATCCGCGCGCAGGGCCGCAAGCTGGTGCAGGCGCTGGAACAAATGCAGCCACGCGGCGCGGCGCACGCATCGGCCTTCACGCGCGCCCCGCTCGATGGCGCGGCCGAATACCTGCGGCAGGCCTTCGACAGCAAACACGGCGGGTTCGGCGGCGCGCCCAAGTTTCCGCACCCGGACAACCTCGAGCTGCTGCTGCGCCGCCACGCGGCGAAAGGTGATGCGGATGCGCTGGCGCAAGCGACCTTCACCCTGCGCAAGATGGCCGAAGGTGGCATCTACGACCAGGTGGGTGGCGGCTTTGCCCGTTACAGCGTCGATGCGCAGTGGGCCATCCCGCACTTCGAGAAGATGCTCTACGACAACGGATGGCTGCTGCGCATCTATGCCGACGCATGGGCGGCCACCGGCGAGCCGCTTTTCGAACGCGTGTGTTCGGAAACCGCCGCCTGGGTGATGCGCGAGATGCAGTCGCCCGAAGGCGGCTACTACTCGTCCCTCGATGCCGATTCCGAAGGCGAGGAGGGAAAGTTCTACGTCTGGAGCGTGGACGAGATCCGCGCGCTGCTCACCGCGGAGGAATTCGAGGTCGCCGCGCTCGCCTACGGCCTCGACCGGGCGCCCAATTTCGAGGGGCACGCGTGGCACCTGGTGATGGCGCGCCCACCGGAGGAAACCGCGCGGCTGCTGGAAACCAGCCCTGAGGCGGTGCAGGCCGCGCTCGCCTCGGCGCAGCTCAAGCTGCGGGCGGTCCGCGACCGGCGCGTGTGGCCCGGCCGCGACGAAAAGATCCTGGCGTCGTGGAACGCCCTGATGGTCGCTGGCATGGCGCGGGCGGCACGCGTCTTCGGTCGCGCGGATTGGCTCGAATCGGCGCGGCGCGCGCTCGGATTCGTCCGCGTGGCGTTGTGGAACAACGGGCGCCTGCTCGCGACCTTCAAGGACGGCCGCGCCCACCTCGACGCCTACCTCGACGACCACGCCTGCCTGCTCGCGGCGCTGATCGAGGTGATGCAGGCGGATTTTGTGCCCGCCGACCTCGAGTGGGCGCAGGAGATCGGCGACGTCCTGCTGGACCGTTTCCACGACCCGGAAGGCGGCGGGTTCTTCTTCACCGCCCACGACCACGAGAAGCTGATCCAGCGGCCCAAGCCCGGGCCCGACAACGCAACGCCCTCGGGCAATGCCGTGGCGGCGCTGGCGCTGCACCGCCTGGCCTTCCTCACTGGCGAGACGCGGTATTCCGACGCCGCGGCCGGCACCATCGCACTTTTCTGGCCGCAGCTGGAGCGCCAGCCCGCCGCCTTCGGCACCCTGCTGGCAGCCCTGGAAGAGCAGCTGACGCCGCCGCGCACCATCATCGTGATCGGCGAGAGCGAAGCCCTGCAGCCCTGGCGCAAGCTGCTGGACCCCGCCTACCTGCCATCGTCCATGGCGCTGTTCATCCCGACGGGCACCCGGGGCCTGCCGCCCCCGCTCGACAAACCCGCGCGCGACGATGTCAACGCCTGGCTATGCGAGGGCGTTACCTGTCGCATGCCGATCCAGCATCCCGATGGATTGCGCGAAGCGCTCGAATTGCCCAGAATCGCGGCTCACCCCCCGCCGCCTACAGGAAAGACATGATGAAAAAGCACCTCGCCATAGCCGCCACCCTGCTCGCCTGCACCCCCGCTTTCGCCAGCGAAGACCTGGCGAAAAAAAGCGCCTGCACCGCCTGCCACGCCTCCGACAAGAAGGTCGTGGGCCCCGCCTTCAAGGAAATCGCCGCCAAATACAAGGGCGACGCCAAGGCCGAAGCCATGCTCATCGCCAAGGTCAAGAAGGGCGGCGTGGGCACCTGGGGCCAGATCCCGATGCCGCCCAATGCCGCGGTCACGGACAACGACATCAAGACCCTGGTGAAGTGGATCCTGGCGATGAAGTAGCCGCGGGACGCTGCAGGAAAAGCCGGCGCGAAGCCGGCTTTTTTGTTTCCGCGAGGCGGCTGACGGCGCCGCATGTTTGACACACCCGGTGGGCCTACCCATAATTGCCGCCTTTCCCGGCTCCCCCGCCGGCCTGCCGTCCCCCCTACCAGATTCCAGGAGAGCACTCCATGAAACGCTCCCATCAACTGAGCCTCGCTGTTGCGCTCGCCCTCGGGCTGGCCGGCTGCGGACCCAAAGAAGAGCCCAAGAAGGCCGCTGCCCCGGCCGCACCGGCGGCGCCCGCCGGCGTCACCGTCACCATCGCCCACGCGGGCCCGCTCACCGGCTCCATCGCCCACCTGGGCAAGGACGACGAAAACGGCGTGGCGCTCGCCATCGAGCACGCCAACGCCAAAAAGCTCGTCATCGGCGGCCAGCCCATCACCTTCAAGATGATGAGCGAAGACGACCAAGCCGATCCGAAGGTCGGCACCACCGTCGCCCAGAAGCTGGTCGATGCCAAGGTCGCCGCGGTTGTGGGCCACCTGAACTCCGGCGTCACCATCCCCGCCTCCGACATCTACGCCAAGGCCGGCATCCCGGTGATCTCGGGTTCCGCCACCAACCCGGACCTGACCGAGCGCAAGCTGACCAACGTGTTCCGCACCGTCGGCCGCGACGACCAGCAGGGCCCCGCCATCGCCGCGTACATCGCGGGCGAGCTCAAGGGCAAGAAGGTCGCGATCATCGACGACAAGACGTCGTACGGCGAAGGCATCGCCAACGAAGTGGAAAAAACGCTCAAGGCCGCCAAGGTCAACATCGTGGCGCGCGAGCGCACCACCGACAAGGAAACCGACTTCAAGGCCGTGCTCACGAAGATCAAGGGCAAGAACCCCGACGTGATCTTCCACGGTGGCATGGACGCCACGGGCGGGCCGATGCTCAAGCAGGCTCGCGAGCTGGGCATCAAGGCCGTCTTCGCCTTCGGCGACGGCGCCTGCACCAACGAGATGAGCAAGCTCGCTGGTGCCGCCTCCGAGGGCATGGCCTGCTCACAGGCCGGCCTGCCCGCGCAAGCCGCGAGCAAGGAGTTCAAGGATGCCTTCGTGGCGAAATACGGCGAGATCAAGCAATACGCGCCGTATTTCTACGACGGCGCCATGGCGATGGTCGAGGCGATGAAAAAGGCCGATTCGGTCGACCCGGCCAAGTTCACGCCGATGGTGGGCCAGGTGAGCTTCACCGGCGCCACCGGCACCGTGGCCTTCGACGCCAAGGGTGACCGCAAGGATGCGGAAATGACCATCTTCCGCATGGGCAAGGACGGCAAGATCATCCCGGTAGCGATCGTGAAGAACGGCGTCTCGGCGCCTTTTGTCGCCGCCCCCGCCGCAGCACCGGCCGCCCCCGCGGCGCCCGCAGCACCGGCGAAGGAAGAACCGAAGAAAGAAGAAGCCAAAAAATAAGAACTCGAAGGGACGGAGCAAGGCAACAAGAACAACAACAGCACGCTCAGGGACGGCACCTTCACGGTGCCGTTTTTTTTGGTCTCGCCCGAGGACGATTTGCGTAGAATCGGCTCGTGGATATTTTCCTGCAGCAGGTCGTCAACGGCCTGACCCTGGGATGTGTGTACGCCGTAGTGGCACTCGGCTACACCATGGTCTACGGCATCATCCAGCTGATCAATTTCGCCCACGGCGAGGTGGTGATGATCGGGTGCATGGTCGCCTTCTCGGTGATCGTGGCCCTCGCCCCCATGGGCCTGCCGCCGCTGGTGATCGTGGCCGCGGGCATCCTCGCCGCCGTTCCCGTCTGCATGGCCGTGGGCTACATCGTGGAGCGCGCCGCGTACCGCCCGCTGCGTAACGCCCCGCGGCTGGCCCCGCTCATCACCGCCATCGGCATCTCGATCATCCTGCAGCACCTGGCCCTGCTGGTCTGGAGCCGCAACATCATCGCCTTCCCGCAGATCATCGAGCTCAGGCTCTTCCGCCTGGGCGGCACCGAACACAGCGCGGCGATCTCCAACATCCAGGTCGCGATCATCCTCACGTCGGTGGCGATGATGGCCGGGCTCATCGCGCTGGTCTACCGGACGAAAATCGGCATCGCCATGCGCGCCACGCAGCAGAACCCGCAGGTCGCGGGCCTCATGGGCGTCGATATCAACGGCGTGATCTCGTTCACCTTCGTGATCGGCGCGGCCCTCGGCGCCATGGCGGGTGTGATGGTGGGGACGTATTACGGCATCGCGCACTACCAGATGGGATTCCTGCTCGGGCTCAAGGCCTTCTCCGCGGCGGTGCTGGGCGGCATCGGCAACATCGCCGGCGCGGTACTGGGCGGGATATTGATGGGGCTCATCGAGGCGCTGGGCGCCGGCTACGTGGGCGACTGGACCAACGTGTGCCTGCTCGACCGCTTCCTTCCCGGCTTCACCACCATCTGCGCATCGAGCCCCGAGGCGAGCCTTTTCGGCAGCAACTACAAGGATGTCTATGCGTTCATTGTGCTGATTCTCGTGCTCGTCTTCCGGCCGCAGGGGCTGCTGGGCGAGCGTGTCGGCGACCGGGCTTGATCATGCGTTATCGAGTCATCCAGTCAGTAAACCCCTGGAACACGGATGAAACGGATAGCAACGGATGAGCACGGATATTGGATTGAAGGGAAATACAGCGATAACTGCGGCCGTGATTGGCGCGGCGTATCGCGTTTCCAACGAGTTGGGCGTGGGTTTCCTCAAGAAAGTCTACGAAAACGCGTTGGCTTTGGAGCTTCGTCGCGATAGCCACGTTGTCGAGCAGCAGAAGCAGATCGAGGTTTGGTACAAAGGTGAGCAGGTTGGGATGTATCAAGCCGACCTGGTCGTTGATGGAACGGTTGTCGTCGAACTCAAGGCGGTATCGGGCCTCGAGCGTGTCCATCGCGCGCAATGCCTGAACTATCTGCGGGCGACGCGCCTGGAGACCGGATTGGTCCTCAACTTCGGTCGCCCGCACGTCGAAGTCCAACGCGTCGCGGCCGGTGCACCATGACTTCCCGCACCCGTGTTCATCCGTTGTTATCCGTTTCATCCGTGTTCCAAAGGTTTACTACCCGATGAACTCGATGGCGTCATTGCGGCACCATCCCCACGCACGATGGATCGGCCTGGCGCTCATCGTCGTGGCGCTCATCGCGCTGCCGTTTGTGCTGGCGATGGCAGGCACCGCATGGGTGAGGATCACCAACCTCGCCATCCTCTTCGTGCTGCTCTCGCTCGGGCTCAACATCGTGGTGGGTTTCGCGGGGCTGCTGGATCTCGGCTACATCGCCTTCTATGCGGTCGGCGCGTACGTGTACGCGCTGCTGGCCAGCCCGCACTTCGGCCTGCACCTGCCGTGGTGGATGATCCTTCCCATCGGCGCGGCAGTCGCGTGTTTCTTCGGCATCCTGCTCGGCACGCCCACGCTCAAGCTGCGCGGCGACTACCTCGCCATCGTCACGCTCGGGTTCGGCGAAATCATCCGCATCTTCCTCAACAACCTCTCGGAACCGTTCAACCTCACCAACGGCCCGAAGGGCATCACCACGATCGACTCCATCAAGCTCTTCGGCATGGATTTCGCCACCGACACGCGCGTCGGCTCGCTGATGATGTCGGGCACGATCAAGTACTACTACTTCCTGCTCGCGGTGCTGGTGGTTGTCATCATCGTCAACCTGCGCCTTCAGAACTCGCGCATCGGCCGCGCGTGGGAGGCGATCCGCGAAGACGAGCTCGCCGCCCGCTCCATGGGCATCAACACCCGCAACATGAAGCTGCTGGCCTTCGCCATGGGCGCCTCCTTCGGCGGGGTGGCCGGCGGCATCTTCTCGTCGATCCAGGGCTTCATCAGCCCGGAAAGCTTCATCCTCACCGAAAGCGTGATGGTGCTGGCGATGGTGGTCCTCGGCGGCATGGGCAACATCTGGGGCGTGGTGCTGGGCGCCATCCTGCTGTCGTTTGTCCCGGAAATCCTGCGCTACACGGTCGAGCCGGTGCAACGCATGCTCTTCGGGCGCTCGATCATCGACCCGGAAGTCATCCGCATGTTGCTCTTCGGCCTGGCGATGGTGGTGATGATGTTGTTCCGGCCCGCAGGGCTGATGCCGTCGGCGCTGCGCAAGCGGGAGCTCACCGCGCCCGCACCCGCGCCCGCGCCCTGAAATGAACGCCCCGGCCGCCGCCCCCGCAACCCGCATCCTTGAAGTGGACCGCGTCACGCGCCGCTTCGGCGGCCTCACCGCGCTTTCGGAGGTCAGCTTCGCCATCAACCGCGGCGAAATCTACGGCCTCATCGGCCCCAACGGCGCGGGCAAGACCACGCTTTTCAACGTGCTGACCGGCCTCTATCGCCAGGACGAAGGCACCGTCACCTTCGAGGGCGCGCAGCTGCGAAACGCCACGCCGGACCGCATCGCCCACCTGGGCATCGCGCGCACGTTCCAGAACATCCGCCTCTTCGCCAACCTCTCCGCGCTGGAAAACGTGATGATCGGGCGCCACGTGCGCACACACGCGGGAGTGGTCGGGGCGATTCTGCGCGGCCCCGGCACGCGCGCCGAGGAAGCAGCGATCGAAAAACGCGCCCACGAACTGCTGGAATACGTCGGCATCCCGGCGCGAGGCAACGAGCTTGCCAAGCACCTTTCCTACGGCGACCAGCGCCGGCTGGAAATCGCGCGCGCCCTGGCCACGGATCCGCGCCTGCTCGCCCTCGACGAACCGGCGGCGGGCATGAACGCCACGGAAAAACTCGACCTGCGCAAGCTCCTGGAGGCGATCCGTCGGGACGGAATCACGCTGCTGCTGATCGAACACGACGTGAAGCTGGTGATGGGCCTGTGCGACCGCGTGCTGGTGCTCGACTATGGCCGCAACATCGCCGAAGGCGTGCCGCGCGACATCCAGAAGGACCCGCGCGTGATCGAAGCCTACCTCGGCACCGGCCACGCCACGCCGCCACCGCCCGCGCCCGGGCCCCGATGAGCCTGCTGAAACTGGAGCAGCTCCAGGTCTCCTACGGCGGCATCCGCGCCGTGAAGGGCATCGACATCGAGGTCGGCCAGGGCGAACTGGTGTGCCTGATCGGCGCCAACGGCGCAGGCAAGACCACCACGCTCAAGGCGATCACCGGCCTCGTGCCCGCCGCATCGGGGCGCATCGTCTACGACGGGCAGGACATCGCGGGACTGCGCGTGCACCAGATCGCGCGCCGGGGCCTGGCGCTGGTGCCGGAAGGCCGCGGCGTCTTCGCGCAGCTCACCATCGAGGAAAACCTGGCCATGGGCGCCTATGCGCGCAACGACCGCGCCGGCGTGGCTGCCGACGTTGAGCGGTCGTTTGCGCTTTTCCCGCGCCTGAAGGAGCGGCGCGCACAAACCGCGGGCACGCTTTCGGGCGGCGAGCAGCAGATGCTGGCCATCGCGCGCGCGCTGATGGGCCGCCCCAGGCTGCTGCTGCTCGATGAACCGAGCATGGGCCTGGCCCCCCTGATGGTCGAGCGCATCTTCGAGGTGATCCGCACCGTGGCGGCCGAAGGGGTGACCCTCCTGCTGGTGGAACAGAACGCCCGCCTCGCCCTGGAAACCAGCCATCGCGGCTACGTGCTGGAAGGCGGGCTGGTCGCGGTCAGCGGCCAGGCGCGATCGCTGCTGGGCGATCCCCGCATCCGCGAGGCTTACCTGGGCGAATAGGCCGTGTGGGCTACACGTGTAATCCCGACGGTGAGCCGGATCACTGACGGCGCCGGCGCGGGATAGCACAATGAGAAGGTCATGAATCCCGCCCGCCTACGCAAGTCCGCCCTTCTCGCACTGGCCGGAGCAGCCCTGCTGGGCACGCTCGCGTTCCTGTTCGTGAAGACGCAGTCGACCGGCTACAAGGACGATGCCCAGGCGCTCGCCCTGCTGCGCGAACTGCGCGACATGGACGCGGGCTGGGATGTGGACGGCATGCGCCTGGCCAACGATTTCAATCCCACGCAGGCCTCGGTGGCCGATCGCAGCCGGATCGTGTCGCGCATCTTCCAGGAGCTGGAACACGGCGCGGCGCGCACCTCGGCAGGCTCGCAGATCCCGGCCTTGCGCGCCGGAATGGCGGAAAAGCAGGTCGCCTTCCGGGCGCTGCGCGCAGCCCACGGCCAATCGCTGGAAAGTCTGGTGGCCGCGCGCGAGGCCCTGGCCGACCTGGTCACCCAGGCCGCCACCTCCAGGGCGCGCAACCCCACCGCCCTGGAAGCCGCCGCCGCCCTCGTCGGCCAGGTCGAACAGCTGCGCGGCGCGCTGCGCGCCGCCGACATCGAGGCCACCGCGGAAATCGAACGGGACCTCGAACCCCGGCTGGCCACGCTGGTGCCGGCCGCGCTCGCCGCGGACCCGCAGGCCGCCCAGGCCGCCGGGCGCGCCGAGGCCGCGGCGCGCGAATTCCTCGCCATCCGCGCCGCCGAGGCGCAGGCCTGGCGCAGGTTTTCCTTCTTGACCGTGGGCGCGCGCATCGAGCTGCTCGCACGCACGTTGTCCAAGTCGATCGAGGCCTCGCTCGAGGACAAGGACCGCTGGCGCGTCTACCTCTTCGCCTACGCCGCGGCGCTCCTGATCGGCGTGGTCTACCTGGTCATGCGCGTGCTCACCACCCAGGCGAAGCTGCGCGAGGCCAACGACTCGCTGGAAAAGCGCGTGGCCGAGCGCACGCGCGACCTGGAGCAGGCCCTCAAGCGCCTGCAGGAATCCGAAGCGCAGCTGGTGCAATCGGAGAAGATGTCCTCGCTTGGCCAGCTGGTGGCGGGCGTGGCGCACGAAATCAACACGCCGCTCGCCTACGCCAAGAACAGCATGTCGATGGTGCGCGAGCGCCTGCCGCAGATGCGCGCCCGGCTGGGTGATGCCGACGAATCGATCCAGGACCTCGAGGAGCTGGCCCGCGACGGCCTGCACGGCATCGAGCAGATCGCGGAGCTGGTGGCCAACCTGCGCAACTTCTCGCGCCTGGACCGCAGCCGCGTGGCGAGCTTCAACGTGAACGAAGGCCTGCGTGCCACGCTGCTCATCGCGCGCCCCACGCTGCGCAAGGTGGACGTGGAGCAGCGCCCCGGCGACGTGCCCTCCATCACGTGTTCGCCCTCCCAGGTCAACCAGGTGCTGCTGAACCTGGTCAACAACGCGGTGCAGGCGATCGACAAGCCGCGCGGCGAGATCCGCATCTCCACGCGCCGCGAGGGCGCCGACTTCGTCGCCATCGAGGTCGTGGACAACGGCCGCGGCATCCCGGTCGACGTGCTGCCGAAGATCTTCGATCCCTTCTTCACCACCAAGGAAGTGGGCAAGGGAACCGGGCTCGGCTTGACCATCGCCTACAAGATCGTCTCCCAGCACGGCGGGCGCATCGACGTGCGCTCCGAGGAGGGTGTGGGCACCACGTTCACCGTGCTGCTGCCGATCCACCCCCCGGGCGAAATCGAAGGCGCCGAGGAACCCGAAGAGGCCCTTGCATGAGCAGCGCCACCTCCAAGAGCATCGGCAAATACGAAATCGTCGGCCTCATCTCCAAGGGCGTGCGCGCGTCGGTATATCGCGGCGTGGATGTCGACACGCGCCGGACCGTGGCGGTCAAGGTCATCAAGCGCTCGGCCGTGGATGCCGATGCGCTGCCCGACTTCCGCAAGCAATCGCAGTCGCTCGCGCGCCTGGACCATCCGTCCATGGCGCCATTTTTCGACGTGGTCGAGAACGAAAAGGCCTACGGGCTGGTTGCCGACGTGTGTGAGGGCAAGGCGATCGCGGGCCTGCTGCGTGAAGGCGCGCATCCCGAGATCAGGAGTGTCTGGGACATCGTGCGCCCGATGCTGGAAGCCCTGGCCGCCGCACACGCCCTCGGCGCCACGCACGGCGACCTCAAGCCCTCCAAGCTGATCCTCGCCCCGGATGGGCGCGTGCGCGTCACCGATTTCGGTGTGGCGGCGCTGATCGCGATGCCACCTTCCGAGCTCCACTATCACGCCCCGGAACAATGGGGCGACGGTTCGGTCGGCGCGCGCACCGACGTCTACCAGGCCGCCACCATCGTCTACCAGCTCATCACCGGCAAGCTGCCCTTCACCGGCACGCCGGACGAGCTTGCGCATCGCGTGGGCCAGGAGCGCCCGGTGGATCCGTCGTCCTTCGACAACCGCATCGCCTGGCAGCTCGACTGGGTGATCCAGAAGGCGCTTTCCAAGGATCCGATCGACCGCTTCCCCTCGGCGGCCGAATTCGCCGACGGCCTGCGGCTGGGGTTGCAGGAAACCGTGGCCCGCCCGCTGGAGCCCGCGGTGACCTCCGGGCGCCGCGCCGCCAACGACCCGGTGGCGAAGCTCACGCCGCCCGCCACCCTTTCACTTTCCTTCCTGCCCGACGACGATGGGGTGGAAGAGGCGCCGCAAGCCGCCGTCGAGCCACTCGTTTTCGCCGAACCCGCGCCGCCGATGACGCTGGAGCTCACGCCCAGGGATGCTCCCGCACCCACACCCGCGCCCGCTCCGGCACCGGCGCCCGCACCCACGCCGAGCGCTGTTGCAGCCCCCGCGCCCGCAGCCCCCGCGCCCGTGGCGGCAACCGTCGCGACGGTGACACCCGCGGACAACGGCAAGCCGCGCATCCTGTTCGTGGATGACGACGAACGCATCCTCAACGCGCTGCGCGCGCTTTTCCGCGGCGACTACCAGGTCTCCACCGCTACCAACGGCGACGCGGCGCTCGAAATCGTCAACCGCGGCGGGTTGCACGTGGTGGTGAGCGACCAGCGCATGCCGGGCCTGACCGGCGTGGAGCTGCTGCGCAAGGTGCGCGCCGCATCGCCGAACGCCGTGCGCCTGCTGCTGACCGGTTATACCGACATGGCGTCCCTCGTGGGCTCGATCAACGAGGGCGAGATCTTCCGCTTCGTGAAGAAGCCCTGGGACAACACGGAACTGCGCAACGACGTCGCCGAGGCCGTGAAGATCGCGCTGGAGCGCGAAAAGGCGCCCGTGGCGGGGCCCGCGACGCCGCCACGCAGCGCGGGATCGCTGCTGGTGATCGATCCGAAGGAAGGCCTGGCGCGCGGGCTGGAGCGCCTGCTGGCGGGCGAGGCGGAGGTGATCCAGGTCACCTCTCCGGCAGAAGCCGCACGCGTCATGCAGGCGCAGGAAATCGCGGCCATCGTGGCCGACATGGGCGCGGGCATGGACGGGCTGGTGGCGCTGTTCAAGCAGGTGAAGGTGAAGCGGCCCCACGTGCTCACCATCCTGCTTTCCGACGAGCCCGATTCGGAGCTCGGCATCGAACTCATCAACAAGGCCCAGATCTTCCGCTTCCTGCCCAAGCCGGTGAGCGCCAAGGAATTGCGCCACAACGTGGCCGAAGCCCTGCGGCGTTACGCCGCCGCGCGTTCAATCGCCGTTGACGGCGGCGCCGGGAAGCCCGGCGACGCCGCCGCCTCCCCCGTTCTCGCGCGAAGTGCGTAGGCAGGCCACCAGCTAACATCGCCGGGGGCACCATCGCGCCGATGCTACGATCCGGGCGACGGCCTTCCCGCGCCCGCCATCCGCAAGGCCTGGCTCACACTGGACTACACATTCCGATGACCACACTCTCGCGCGAAGACCTGGCCGACCTCAAGCGGGCCAAGGCGATCCTGGAAAATCCCGGCATCGCGGCCCGGTTCTCCTCGATGCTCGGCTCCCCGGTCGAAGCCGGCATGAAGATGCTGCCCCGGCGCTGGCAGAAGTCCGTGCACGCCGCGACCGAAGCCGCGCTGATGAAGGCGCTGGATGTCGCGGTCCGCACGCTGGGCCAGGCGCGCCCGGCACGCTCCAGCGACAAGCTGCACAAGCTGGGCGCGGCGGCCTCGGGCGCGCTCGGCGGGGCCTTCGGCATCGCGGCGATCGGCATCGAGCTGCCGGTGTCGACCACACTCATCCTCCGGTCGATTGCGGACATCGCCGCGGCCGAAGGCGAAGACCCGCGCCACATCGACACCAAGCTCGCCTGCATCACGGTGTTTGCGCTGGGCAGCACAAAAGACGCCCGTGACAACTCCGCGGAATCGGCCTACTTCGCGGCGCGATCGGCGCTGGCCACGGCGGTCACCGAAGCGTCCAAATACCTCGCCGAAAAGGGCCTTTCGAAAAGCGGCGCGCCCGCGCTGGTGCGGCTGGTGGCGCTGGTCGCCTCACGTTTCGGCATCGTCGTCTCGCAGAAGGCCGCGGCGCAGATGATCCCCATCATCGGCGCGGCCGGCGGCGCGATGATCAACACCATTTTCATCGGCCACTACCAGGACATGGCGCGCGGGCATTTCATCGTGAGGCGACTGGAGAAGATCCACGGCGCGCAACCCGTCAGGACAGCGTACGAGAAAGCGTAAGTGGGGCTGGTAGCCGCTTCTACCGCTTCCAGACGTCCGCGTACTTCGGCGTGCGCCCGAACACCGCCCTCACGTACGAGCAGACGGGCACAATTTTCCTGTTGCTCGCGCGCGCCCATTCAACCGCCGCCTTCACCAGGCGCGGGGCGAGGGTGCCGCCGCGCAGATCCGGATCGACCCACGTATGGCCCACGATGGCATCGGTCCCCGAGCTTGAATAGGTGAGCTCGGCCACGCGCTTGCCGGCGCGTTCGACATAGAATTCGCCGCGCCCGGCGCTTTCGTGGTGTTCGATGGGGTCCTGCGGCGCCTCGGCCATGGTTGCTCCGGATTTTCCACACACCCCGTTGGACCGCGTATCGGGCGGGCTGTTCCGGGCAGCCTTTGCGGTACGATTTGCCATCGGATCGGCAGGCTCACAACGGAGGCCCGGAATGCCCGCATACGTGCTCGCAGAAATCGAGATCACCAACGCCGAAGGCTACAAGGAATACACGAAGCTGGTGCCCGCGACCGTCGAGGCCTTTGGCGGGCGCTTCCTGCATCGCGGCGGGCCAGTCAGCGCGCTCGAAGGCGATTGCCCGGAGCGCCGGCGCGTGATCATCGAGTTTCCCACGCCGCAGGCCGCGCGCGACTGGTGGGATTCGTCCGAATACGCCGCGCCCAAGGCGATGCGCCGGGCCAACAGCAACGGGCGCCTCATGTTGTTCGAAGGGCTCTGAATCGCCGCATGTACAGCGTGAAGGAGCTGTTCTACACCCTGCAGGGCGAACGATTCCTGCACCCTCACCGCCGGCTGATCACCAGTCGCGCGGCGGCATCAACACGCCGTGCAGCTTCGCCTCCGGCGTGCCGGGTTCGGGCTTCCAGTCGTAGCGCCAGGTCACCACCGGCGGCAGCGACATGAGGATCGATTCCGCGCGCCCGCCCGATTGCAGGCCGAAGAGCGTGCCGCGGTCCCACACCAGGTTGAATTCCACGTAGCGGCCGCGGCGATAGGCCTGGAAATCGCGCTCGCGCTCGCCGTACGCCAAAGCGCGGCGCTTCTCCACGATCGGCACGTACGCGGGCAGGAAGGCATTGCCCACGGCCTGCATGACGCCGAAGCTGCGCTCGAAGCCGCCTTCGCTGAAGTCGTCGAAAAACGTGCCGCCGATGCCGCGCGGTTCGTTGCGGTGCTTGAGGAAGAAGTAGGCGTCGCACGCCTTCTTGAAACGTGTGTGCAGCCCGGGAAAGGGTGCGAGGCCGTCGCGGTTCGCCGCATGGAAATGCGCGCAGTCTTCCTCGAACGGGTAGTAGGGCGTGAGGTCCATGCCGCCGCCGAACCACCACACGTCGCCCGCCATGAAGAAGCGCACGTTCATGTGCACCGTCGGGATGTAGGGGTTGCGCGGGTGGAACACCAGCGAGACACCCATCGCCTCCCAGGGGCGCCCGGCGATCTCCGGGCGATGCGCGCTGGCCGATGGCGGCAGCTTGGTGCCCGTCACGTGCGAAAAGCCGACCCCGGCGCGCTCCAGCAGGTCGCCGCCTTCCAGCAGGCGCGAGATGCCGCCGCCGCCTTCGGCGCGTTTCCATTCGTCGCGGATGAACCTGCCGCCGTCGAGCGCTTCCATGCGCTCGACGATCGATTGTTGCAGCGACAACAGGTAGTCGCGGGTGAGTGCGCTATCCATCACGCCTTCATGGGCGGCGGTTGAACGCGCGATGGCCGATGTCGCGGCGCATCTGCTGGCCGTCGAAACGGATCTTTTCCGCGACCTCGTAGGCGCGATCCGCGGCGATCTTCACCTTGTCGCCGAGCGCTGTCACACACAACACGCGCCCGCCGCTGGTGACGACCTGGCCGTCCTTCATCGTGGTGCCGGCGTGAAAGACATGCACGTCGTCCTCGTCCTTCGGCAGGCTCGCGATGGCATCGCCTTTTCGCGGGCTGCCGGGGTAGCCGTGGGCGGCGATGACCACGCCGAGTGCGGCGCGGCGATCCCATTCGGCCTCGACCTGGTCGAGGGCGCCGTCGATCGCGTGGTCCACCAGCGACAGCAGGTCGGTTTTCAGGCGCATCAGGATCGGCTGGGTTTCGGGATCTCCCAGGCGGCAGTTGAATTCCACCACGCGCGGCCCGCCGTCGGCACCAATCATGAGGCCCGCATAGAGGAACCCGGTGAACGGCACACCTTCGGCCGCCATGCCCCGGACCGTCGGATCGATGACTTCGCTCATCACGCGATGGTGGATTTCCGGCGTGACCACCGGGGCCGGCGAATAGGCGCCCATGCCGCCGGTGTTGGGGCCCTGGTCGCCATCGAAGATGCGCTTGTGGTCCTGGCTGGAAGCAAGCGGCAGGACGTTTTTCCCATCCACCATGACGATGAAGCTTGCCTCCTCGCCTTCCATGAACTCCTCGATCACCACGCGGTGGCCGGCCTGGCCCATGGCGCCGTCGAACATCGTGTCGATGGCCGCGCGCGCCTCGTCGACCGTCGTGGCCACCACCACGCCCTTGCCGGCGGCGAGCCCGTCGGCCTTGATCACGATCGGGGCGCCGTGTTTCAACACGTGGGCGTGCGCCGACTTCGCATCCGTGAAGGTGGCGTAGTGCGCGGTGGGGATGTCGTGGCGCACCATGAAGCGCTTGGCGAAATCCTTGGACGCTTCCAGCTGCGCAGCCATCCGCGACGGCCCGAAGATGCGCAGCCCCTCGGCGCGAAAGGCATCCACGATGCCCGCGGCCAGCGGGCCTTCCGGGCCCACCACCGTCGCGTGGATGGCGTTTTCCTTCGCGTATTTCACCAGTTCCGGGATCGATTCGATCGGCAGGTTGGCGCAGCCTTCCTCGCGCGCGGTGCCGGCGTTGCCCGGGGCCACGAGCACGCGCGAAACCCTGGGCGATTGCGCCAGGCGCCAGGCCAGCGCGTGTTCACGGCCTCCGGAACCGATGACCAGGATCTTCATGGGTGTCCTGGCGAAAACCAGGGACGCGAAAACCAGGGACGCACCCTACTTTTCGCAGGCAGCGAAAAGTAGGGTGCGTCCCTGGTTTTTGGGTGCGTCCCTGGTTTCAATGTTTGAAATGCCTCATCCCCGTAAACACCATCGCGATGCCGCGTTCGTCGGCAGCCGCGATCACCTCGTCGTCGCGCATGCTGCCGCCGGGCTGGATCACCGCCCTGGCGCCCGCGCCCGCGACAACATCGAGCCCGTCGCGGAAGGGGAAAAACGCATCGGAAGCCGCCACCGATCCGCGCAGGTTGAGGCCCGCGTTTTTCGCCTTGATCGCGGCGATGCGGGTGGAATCCACGCGGCTCATCTGGCCCGCGCCCACTCCGAGCGTCATGCCGTTGCGCGCGAAGACGATGGCGTTCGACTTCACGAATTTCGCGACCCGGAAGGCAAACACGAGGTCGTTCATCTCTTCGCGGCCGGGAGCGCGCCGGGTGACGATGCGCATCTCGGCCACGTCGTAGTCATCCGCGGTCTGCACCAGCAGGCCACCGCCCACGCGCTTCATGTCGAGTTGGTTGAGGTCGCGCGCCGCCTCGATGGTGAGCAGGCGCACGTTTTTCTTCGCGCGGAAGACCTTCAGCGCCCCGGTTTCATAGGAAGGGGCGAGGACCACTTCCACGAACTGTTTCGACACCTCGGTGGCCGTATCCGCGTCCACCGGCCGGTTGAAGGCGATGATGCCGCCGAAGGCCGACGTGGGATCGGTGAGGAACGCGTTGCGGTAGGCGGCGAGCGGTCCTTCGGCCACCGCCACGCCGCAAGGGTTGGCGTGCTTCACGATCACGCACGCGCACACCTCGAAGCTGCGAACGCATTCCCAGGCCGCGTCGGCATCGGCGATGTTGTTGTACGAGAGCTCCTTGCCCTGCAGCTGCCCGAAGCCGGCGAGTGTGCCGCTGGCGGGCTTGCGCTCCACGTAGAACGCCGCCGACTGGTGCGGGTTCTCACCGTAACGCAGCGTCTGCGCCAGGCGCCATTGCTGGTTGAGGCGATCGGGGAAGGCGCGTTTGCTGCCCCCCGCGTCGCGCGCGGTGAGCCAGCTGGAGATCATGCCGTCGTATTCGGCGGTGTGGCTGAAGGCCTTGGCCGCGAGCGCGTACCGTTCCGAGAAACCGATCCGCCCGCCGGTGGCCTTCATCTTCTCGATGAGCGAGGGGTAATCGGCCGGGTCCGTGACCACCGCGACGAAGGCGTGGTTCTTGGCCGCCGCGCGCACCATCGCCGGGCCGCCGATGTCGATGTTTTCGATCGCCTCTTCCATCGTGCAGCCGGGCCGGGCCACGGTCTGCTCGAACGGATAGAGGTTCACCACCACCATGTCGATCGGCGGGATGTCGTGCTCTTCCATCGCCTTCACATGGTCGGCCTTGTCGCGCCGCGCCAGGATGCCGCCGTGCACCCTGGGGTGCAGCGTCTTCACGCGGCCTTCCATCATCTCCGGGAAGCCGGTGTGGTCGGCCACCTCGGTCACCACGAGGCCGTTGAGCCTGAGCAGCTTCGCGGTGCCGCCGGTCGACAGGACCTGGACACCGTGCTGGATGAGGGCCCGCGCGAAGTCGACGACGCCGTTCTTGTCCGAGACGCTGATCAGCGCGCGGCGGATTTTTATGAGGTGGTTTTCCATTGGGAGGGAAGAAACTGGTGTCAGAGACGACTTTTGCGGTGCAAAAGTCGTCTCTGACACCAGTTTCTTCCTAGTCCAGTCCGTGTTGCTGCAATTTCTTGCGCAACGTATTGCGGTTGAGCCCCAGCAGCTCCGCCGCGCGGGTCTGGTTGCCGTGGGCCTGGGTCATCACCACCTCGAGCATCGGGCGTTCGACGGCATTCACCACCATCTCGTAGATGCCGGTGCACTTTTCCCCGTCCAGGTCCTTGAAGTACTGGCGCATCACCTTGCGCACTGTCGAGGTCAACTCGTTGTCCCTCGCGTCCGGGTCGGCCCGGCCCCTGAGTTTAGGCTGCAAGCGCGACCTCGTTGTTGTCTTCATACTCGATCTCGCGGGATACCTCGAGCTGGCGGTCGAAGAATTCCCTGACCGCGGCGAGCTGCTGCGCCGCTTCGTCGACCGTGTTCATGCGGGCGCGGAAGACCGCGGAATTCTTCAGGCCCCGGGTGTACCAGCTGATGTGTTTGCGCGCCACGCGCACCCCGCGCTCGTAGCCGTAGAAGCTGTGGAGCTCGTGCAGGTGGGCGATGGTGACTTCGCGCACCTCTTCGACCGCGGGCAGCGGAAGGTGCGTGCCGGTTTCGAGGAAGTGGGCGATCTCGCGGAAGATCCAGGGGCGGCCCTGGGCCGCGCGCCCGATCATGATGGCGTCCGCGCCGGTGTATTCCAGGACGAACCTGGCCTTCTCGGGCGTGCGGATGTCGCCGTTGGCCACGACCGGGATCTTCACCAGTTGCTTCACGGCGCGGATGGTGTCGTATTCCGCCTCTCCCGTGTACATGCAGGCGCGCGTGCGCCCGTGCATGGCGAGCGACTGGATGCCGTGGTCTTGCGCGATTTTCGCGATGGCCAGGGCGTTGCGGTTGTCTTTGTTCCAGCCGGTGCGGATCTTGAGCGTCACGGGGACGTTAACGGCGCGGACCACGGCATCGACGATGCGCGCGACCAGCGGTTCATCCTTCAGCAGGGCGGAGCCGGCCGCCACGTTGCAGATCTTCTTGGCCGGGCAGCCCATGTTGATGTCGATGATGTGGGCGCCGTTGTCGACGTTGAACTTCGCCGCCTCGGCCATCATTTCCGGGTCCGAGCCGGCGATCTGGATCACCTTGGGTTCGACCTCGCCCTCGTGGTTGCCGCGGCGGATGGTCTTTTCGGACCCCCACAGCAGCGAATTCGACGCCACCATCTCGGAAACGGCCATGCCCGCGCCCAGGCGCTTGCAAAGCGACCGGAAGGGGCGATCGGTCACACCCGCCATGGGAGCGACGATCAGGTTGTTCTTGAGGTGGACGTTTCCGATTTTCACGATCAGGACTTGCGTCGATGAAGTCGACGCAAGGGTGCCTATTTTATACGCAGCGCAAATTCACGAGTAGCGAAAATTACGCACTTCGCTTTCCGGCGCCGCGCCGAGCGACCAAAAGTCAAGTGGAGCATTTTCCGCGAAAACCAGGGACGCACCCTACTTTTTCGCTGCTGGTGAAGCCTTGAGGAAAAAGTAGGGTGCGTCCCTGGTTTTCGGGTTCATCCACATCAACATTTTCCGTACCCGCCGCCGCCGGGCGAGGCGATCACGAAGACGTCGCCCACCCCCATCGTGGTTTCGTCGGCGTAGGACAGGTCGGTGCGCGAGCCGTCGGCGCGTTCCACCCAGTTGGCTCCGACCTCGCCGGGGCCACCCCCGGCCATCCCGTAGGGCGGGATGCGGCGATGCCCTGCCAGGATCGCGGCGGTCATGGGTTCCAGGAAGCGCACTCGGCGCGTCGCCCCGTTGCCGCCGTGCCAGCGGCCCGATCCGCCACTGCCGCGGCGGATCTCGTGGCCGTCGATGCGCACCGGGTAGCGCCATTCGAGCACTTCGGGGTCGGTCAGGCGCGAGTTGGTCATGTGGGCCTGCACGGTATCGGTGCCGTCGAAGCCGTCGCCCGCACCCGTCCCGCCCGAAATCGTCTCGTAGTACTGGTAGCGCTCGTTGCCGAACGTGAAGTTGTTCATCGTCCCGTAGGACGCCGCCATCACGCCGAGTGCGCCGTAGAGCGCGTCCGTGAGGCATTGCGAGGTCTCGACGTTGCCGGCCACGGTCGCCGCCGGCGGGTGCGGATTGAGCATCGAGCCTTCGGGGATGATGACGGTCAGCGGCTTGAGGCACCCGGCGTTGAGCGGGATGTCGTCGTCGACCAGCGTGCGGAACACGTACAGCACCGCCGCGTACACCACGGCCGCGGGTGCGTTGAAGTTGCTCGCCAGCTGCGCGCTGGTGCCGGTGAAATCGACGGTGGCGCTGCGGCGGTCGGCGGCGATGGTGATTTTCACCCGGATCATGGCGCCGTTGTCCATCTCGTAGGCGAAATCCCCGTCCTTGAGCACGCCGATCACGCGGCGCACGCATTCTTCCGCGTTGTCCTGCACGTGCCCCATGTACGCGCGCACGACGTCGAGGCCGAAGTGCGCCACCATGCGCTTCAATTCCTGCACGCCTTTTTCGTTGGCGGCGACCTGCGCGCGCCGGTCCGCGATGTTCTGGTCGGGATTACGCGCCGGGTAGCGCGCGCCGGCGAGCAGGGCACGCATCTCGGCCTCGAGCATCCGGCCGCCCTCGACCAGCTTCACGTTGTCGAGCAGGACGCCTTCTTCCTCGACGTTTTTCGAAAACGGTGGCATCGAGCCGGGCGTGATGCCGCCGATGTCGGCGTGGTGGCCCCTCGAGCCCACATAGAACAGGATTTCTCCCTCCCCCCTGTTCCCCCTCTCCATTGGGAGAGGGTCGGGGTGAGGGTGGCCGGGCCGGGGAGAGGGTCGATCGTCAAAAACCGGCGAGATGACCGTCACATCCGGCAAATGCGTTCCCCCGTTGTACGGGTCATTCAGGACATAGACGTCGCCCGGCTTCATCTTGCCGGCGTTCTTGGAGATCACCGTCTTGATGCTTTCGCCCATCGAGCCCAGGTGCACCGGCATGTGCGGCGCGTTGGCGATCAGGTTGCCGTCCGCGTCGAACAGAGCGCAGGAGAAGTCGAGTCGCTCCTTGATGTTGACCGAATAGGCGGTCTGGGCCAGGCGCACGCCCATCTGCTCCGCGATCGACATAAAGAGGTTGCTGAACACCTCCAGCATCACCGGATCCGCGGTGGTGCCGAGCGCAAACGTGGACTTGCGCGGGCACATGCGCTCGAGCACCAGGTGGTCCTGGTCCGTGACACGTGCTTCCCACTCGGGCTCGACGATGGTGGTGGCGTTTTTCTCCGCGATGATGGCCGGGCCCGCGATCCGGTGGCCGGGGTGGAGGGTTTCTCGGATGAAAACCGGGGTTCGATGGCTGGCGCCGCCGCTGGTCATGGGAACCACGATCGACGGGGCCGGCGCTCCAGACTGCGCCCCCGCCACCGGGGGGGTGACCGCCGCGCTGTCCGCCTTGCCAACCGCCTCGACCGAAACCGCTTCCGCGACCAGGGCGCGCCCCGGCATGAGGAAGCTGAAGCGGCCGCGGTAGAGGGCCTCGAAAGCATCCCGCATCACCTCCGGGGCGGCCAGCGGCACGGGCAGGGAGGTGTCGGTGCCTTCGTATTTGAGGTGCACGCGCCGGGCGATCGATTCCACCGCGGCGGACTGGTCGTTCAGCTCCACGACGCAGGCCTCGGCCAGGCGCGCGCACCTTTCCTCCACGTCGGCCATCGCGGCGGCGTCGAGCTTGCGCTCCACCGCTTCCTCGCGCAGCGCGCGCACCTGGGCAAGCCCCATGCCGTAGGCCGAAAGAACGCCGGCAAGCGGGTGGATGTAGACACGCTGCATGCCCAGCTCGTCGGCCACCAGGCAGGCGTGCTGGCCGCCCGCGCCGCCGAAGCAGGCGAGCGTGTAGCCGGTGACATCGTGGCCACGCTGCACCGAGATGAACTTGATGGCGTTGGCCATGTTGGCCACCGCGATGCGCACGAAACCTTCGGCGGCCTCCTCCGGCGTCGGGCGCCGGCCGGTTGCGGCGGCGATTTCTTCCGCGAGCTGCGTGAACTTCACGCGGACCACGTCGGCATCCAGCGCCTCGTCGCCGCGGGGTCCGAAGACCCGCGGGAAAAACGCCGGCTGAAGCTTGCCCAGGATCACGTTGCAGTCGGTGACCGTGAGCGGCCCGCCGCGCCGATAACACGCCGGCCCGGGGTTGGCGCCGGCGGAATCCGGCCCCACACGCTGGCGCTGGCCGTCGAAAAAAAGGATGGAGCCGCCCCCGGCGGCGATGGTGTGGATCGACATCATCGGCGCGCGCATGCGCACACCCGCCACCTGCGTTTCGAACTCGCGCTCCAGCTCGCCCGCGTAGTGCGAGACGTCCGTGGACGTCCCCCCCATGTCGAAGCCGATGATCCTGTGGAAACCCGCCGCCTCCGAGGTGCGGACCATGCCCACGATGCCACCCGCCGGCCCGGAAAGGATTGAATCCTTGCCCTGGAAGCGATGCGCGTCGGTGAGCCCGCCGTGGGACTGCATGAACATCACGCGCGGGATGGGGACAGACCTCGATTCGATGCCGGATGAGCCCTGTCCCCCAAGCTCTCCGGACACCTGGTCCACGTAGCGCCGCAGGATCGGCGAGAGATAGGCATCAACCACCGTTGTATCGCCCCGCGAGACGATTTTCATCAGCGGGCTCACTTCGTGGGAGACCGAGACCTGCTCGAACCCGGCCTCGCGCGCCAGCCGCGCCACGCGCGACTCGTGGTTGTGGAAGCGGTAACCGTGCATCAGCACGATGGCGATCGACTTGAAGCCCTGGGCGCGGGTGGCCTCGAGGTCGCGGCGGACCTGCATCTCGTCGAGTGGCCGCACCACCTCGCCGTGGGCGCCCATGCGTTCGTCCACCTCCACAACATGTTTGTAGAGGAGCTCCGGAAGCTTGATGTTGCGGTCGAAGATGCGCGGGCGGTTCTGGTAGGCGATGCGCAGCTGGTCGCGGAAGCCGCGCGTGATGAACAGCGCCGTGGGTTCGCCCTTGCGCTCCAGCAGCGCGTTGGTGGCGACCGTGGTGCCCATCTTGACCGCCTCGATCTGCTCCACCGGGATCGGGCTGCCGGGGGCCACGCCCAGGAGGTGCCTGATGCCGGCGATGGCCGCGTCACGGTATTGCTCGGGGTTTTCACTCAGCAGCTTGTGGGTCGCGAGCCCGCCATCGGGCTTGCGCGCCACGATGTCCGTGAAGGTGCCGCCGCGGTCGATCCAGAATTGCCACAGAGCGCTCATAGCCGATCATTTTGACACGCGCATGCGCCTTTGTTAGCTTCGGGCCACACCCCAAGGAGAATGACCATGAAGCTTGCCCAGGCCTTCATCGCCGCCGCAGTCGCATCCGCGTGCACCGGCGCCATCGCGCAGACCAAGTGGGACATGCCCACGCCCTACGCCGGCACCAACTTCCATACCGAAAACGTGGTCCAGTTTGCCGCGGACGTGGACAAGGCCACTGGCGGCAAGCTCAAGATCCAGGTCCACTCCAATGCCTCGCTCTTCAAGGCGAACGAGATCAAGCGCGCGGTGCAGGGCGGGCAGGCCCAGATCGGCGAGATCCTGCTCTCCGGCTATTCCAACGAGGACCCGCTTTTCGGCGTCGACTCGGTACCGTTTCTCGCGACCAGCTACGGCGACGCCGCCAGGCTGTGGAAGGCCTCCCGCAAGGCGGTCGAGGACCGCTTCGCCAAGCAGGGCATGACGGTGCTCTATTCGGTGCCGTGGCCGCCGCAGGGCATCTATTCGAGCAAGCCGATCAACTCGATCGCCGACCTCAAGGGCCTCAAGATGCGCACCTACAACCCGTACACCTCGCGCATCGCGGAGCTGGCAGGCGCCCAGCCCGTGACCATCCAGGCCGCCGAGCTGGCGCAGGCCTTCGCGACGGGGGCCGTCAACGCCAACATCACCTCGGGCGCCACCGGCTACGACACCAAGGCGTGGGAAGTGGTGAAGAACTACTACGACACGCAGGCGTGGATCCCGAAGAACATCGTGTTCGTGAACCGCAAGGCATTCGAGGCCCTCGACAAGGCCTCGCAGGATGCGGTGCTGAAGTCCGCCGCCGCCGCCGAGGACC
Organism: Burkholderiales bacterium; assembly: GCA_038203035.1. Lineage (GTDB taxonomy): Bacteria > Pseudomonadota > Gammaproteobacteria > Burkholderiales > Usitatibacteraceae > Usitatibacter. The sequence continues at coordinate 15,159 of JBBREI010000010.1, read as the reverse complement.
GCGGCTGGAAGATTTCGCAGGACAAGGCTTCCTGGTACCTGGAGCAGCTGGCGAAAAACGGCATGACGGTCGCGCCGCCCTCGGCCCAGCTCAAGGCCGACTTCAAGAAGGTCGGCGACACGATGGCCGGCGAGTGGAGCGCCCAGGCCGGCGCCGACGGCAAGGCCGTGATCGACGCGTATCGCAAGTGAGACCCTCTCCCCAACCCTCTCCCAGGGGAGAGGGAGCGAACGTGGGATGAGTCTTCGCAAGAGCCTGGATCTCTTGTACGACGCCGCGGGATACCTCGCGGCGTTTTTCATGGTCGGCATCCTGCTGATGGTGCTGGCGAGCGTGGTCGGGCGCATGGTGGGCTTCAACCTGCGCGGCTCGGACGCCTACGCGGGTTATGCGATGGCCGCCGCCGGCTTCCTCGCGCTCGCGCATACGCTCAAGCGGGGGGAACACATACGCGTGACGCTTTTCCTCGACCGCTTCGGGGGCCGCTTCCGCCGGCCGCTGGAGCTGTGGAGCCACGCGGCCGGCACCTTCTTCTGCGGCGCGCTCGCGTTTTTCAGCGCGCGGCTGGTGTACGTCTCGCGCCAGTTCAACGACATCTCGCAGGGAAACGACGCGACGCCGCTGTGGATTCCGCAGATCGCGATGGCGGTCGGCGCCATCATCCTCCTCATCGCCATCGCCGACGGGTTGTTTTCGGCGATACGCGGCGGCGCGCGCGCGGCCACCGCCGGCGATGAAGCCAGGCGGCTGGAATAGCCCATGGACGTATTGATCACCACGCTGCTCATCGTCCTGCTGTTCGCGCTGCTGGGCAGTGGCCTGTGGATCGGGCTCTCGCTGCTGGGGTTGGCGTGGATCGCGATGGAGCTCTTCACCAATCGTCCGGTGGGCGACGCGATGGCGGTGACCATCTGGGGCTCGATGTCCTCGTGGACACTCACGGCGCTGCCGCTTTTCGTATGGATGGGCGAGATCCTCTTCCGCACCAGGCTTTCGGAAGACATGTTCAAGGGCCTGGCGCCGTGGCTGTCGAAGATCCCCGGGCGCCTGCTGCACGCCAACATCATCGGCTGCACCATCTTCGCGGCGGTCTCGGGATCGAGCGCGGCCACCTGCGCCACCATCGGCAAGATGACGCTGCCCGAGCTGCAGAAGCGCGGCTATCCGGACTCGATGACCATCGGCACGCTCGCGGGCGCGGGAACGCTGGGCCTGCTGATCCCGCCGTCGATCATCATGATCGTCTACGGCGTCTCGGCGGAAGTCTCGATCACGCGGCTCTTCATCGCCGGCGTGATCCCCGGACTGTTGCTGGCGGGGCTCTTCATGGGCTACACCATCGTCTGGGCGCTGATGAATCCGGGCAGGATTCCGCCGCCGGACAGCGTGATGACCTTCGGCGAGAAGGTCTACGCCTCGCGCCACCTCATCCCGGTGGTCGGGCTGATCGCGCTGGTCCTGGGTTCGATCTACGTCGGCATCGCCACCGCCACGGAAGCCGCGGCGCTGGGCGTGGTTGGCGCGCTGGCGCTCTCGGTGGTGCAGGGCTCGATGACCCGCAAGGTGTTCACCGACAGCCTGATGGGCGCCACGCGCCTCTACTGCATGATCGCGCTGATCCTCGCCGGCGCCGCGTTCCTTACCCTCGCGATGGGTTATATCGGCCTGCCGCGCAAGCTGGCGGAATTCATCGGCGGCATCGGACTCTCGCCGCTATGGCTGCTCTTCTGGCTGATGGTGTTCTACGTGATCCTCGGCTGCTTCCTCGACGGCATCTCGATGGTGGTGCTCACCATGGGCGTCATCCTTCCCACGATCCAGAAAGCCGGCATCGACCTGATCTGGTTCGGCATCTTCATCGTGCTGGTGGTGGAGATGGCGCAGATCACGCCGCCCGTGGGGTTCAACCTCTTCGTGCTGCAGGCGATGACGAAGCGCGACATCACCTACATCGGGCGGGTCTCGCTTCCCCTCTTCCTGCTGATGGCGGTCGCGGTGGCGCTGATCTACTTCTTCCCCGCCATCGTCACCTGGCTGCCTTCGCGGATGAGCTAGGCCGGCGCAACGTGTCAAAATGGCGACTCGAACTGCACGCTTAAGCGGAGAGCTCGCATGAACGACAAGACCGTCCGGGACGCCGTCCTCAGCACCGTCCTCAACCAGATCGACACCGGCGAGCCCCCCCAGGCCCGCGAGACCTACGACCGCCTGATCGACGGCGGCGCCTCCAACAGCCAGGCGCTGCAACTGATGGCGGCCGCGCTGCGCCTGGAGATGAGCCGCATGCTTTCGGAATCCTCCGCGTTCGACAACAAGCTCTACGCCGGGCACCTGGCGAAGATCAAGGCACCCGAAGCCTGAGTCTTGTGCCTCATCGTCCTGGGCTGGCGCGCCCGCGCCGACCTTCCGCTGGTGGTCGCCGCCAACCGCGACGAATGGCGCGAACGCCCCACGCAGCCCGCGCATTTCTGGCCGGACCATCCACAGTTGCTCGCCGGCCGCGACCTTTCCGCGGGTGGCACCTGGATGGGCGTGACACGCGCCGGCCGCTTCGCCGCGGTCACCAACTTCCGCGATCCCGCCGACAAGCGCTCCACCGCCCGTTCGCGTGGCGGCATCGTGACCGAGTTCCTGCTGGGGAACGAAACGCCGGGGGCGTTCATCGCGGCGCTGGCGGCGCACGCCCACGAATACAACGGCTTCAACCTGCTGGCCAGTGATGGCGATTCGCTCTGGTACTACGGCAGCCGTGAAGGTGTTGCCCGCGCCATCGAACCCGGCGTGCACGCGCTTTCCAACCATTTGCTGGATACACCGTGGCCCAAGGTGCAGCGCTCGCGCCGCGCGATGGAGGCGGCGTTGCAGGAGGACGATCCGGGCAAACGGCTTTTCGCAGCGCTGGCGGACGATGGCAGCGCGCCCGATGATTCGCTTCCCGCGACCGGTGTCGGCATCGAGTGGGAGCGGCGGCTTTCCGCGGCGCTCATCACCGGCGCGGACTACGGCACGCGCTCCTCGACGGTGATGACCCTGAACAGCCTGGGCGCGGTGCGCTTCGAGGAGCGCACGCGCGATGGTGAGGGTTGCGTGGTCGAGAACCGCGTCGAGCAGTTGCAGGTCCAACCGGCATGAGCGCCAAGGCCCTGCTGCGCCAACACCCGGCCCAGCGCGACGACATCCGCGATCTCGTCACGCGCAGGCCGTTGCCGGGTCCTGCGCTCGAGCAGGTCGATCCCTCCCTGCGCCGAGATCGATACCGCCATCAGCGACTACCAGGGCGGGAAATTCGGGCAGGAAAATCTGGTGTCAGAGACGAGTTTTGTTGAGGGCGGCTAACTGCCGCCAGCGCAAAAGTCGTCTCTGACACCGGTTTTTCATTTCTTCGCCTTCGCCACCTCCGCCGCCAGCTCTTGGCCGCTCTTGTAGTGCGGCACGCGCAAAACCATCCGCTTGCTGCGCTGCCAGAACGCGTTGGAGCCGTTCACTTCCTCGCCCCAGTATTTGTTCGCCAGCGCCATGTTGCGCGGGACGTCGAGCATGAAGGCGTCGCGGGAGCCGCGGCCGCCGAAGATGTAGAGCTTGCCGTCGATCATCTCCCAGGTGTCCGCATCTCCGCCCCAGGGAATGCCGTAGACGATGCCGTTGGTGCAGTACCCGCCGAACTGTGGCAGGTACTTTTCCGGCGCCGCGTCGAACAACGCCTTGTTCCCGGGCTTCGAGAAGCGGAAGGTCACGTCCTTGTAGACGCTCTTGATCGCCGGGTTGCCGGGCTTGTGGGCCTTCTCGGTGAAGTAGCCCACCACGTCGTAGCCGAAAAGCATCAGGTGCTTGTCGCCGTCCTCGGACACCGCGTTCACGGGGCTCAGGCCACTGCCCGGGCTTTGGGTCACCAGGGGTGCGCAACCGGATAACAACGTGGCCGAAGTGATCACTGCCATGGCGGAAATGCGGAAAATCATGCGGTCCTCCCGTATCGGTGACCCCTATAATCGCACCATCCCCACTTCACCGGGTGTGCGCCGCAGCCCACCGGTTGCCTGCCCCCCCGACGTGGGGCACCAGAGCTCCAAACGCGAGACCGTGGACCGGGCGCTGCGCGAGCTGATCGAGCTCGCGGTGCTGGAGCTTTCGCAGCGGCGCAAGGACTGGGACGAGGACTGAGCTACGCGTCGTTTGCGGCCGCCGCGCGCATCACACGGTCGTTCACCGCCTCCCACTCCGGCCCCGAAGGCGGCTCCTGCACCAGGATGCGCGCAGCGCCAACCGCGTCCAGCTGCCGCAGGTTGGCGTAGAGGTCGTGGCCGTAGGCCGCAGGATCCGAAGAGGCGGCAATCCAGGTGGCCGAGCGCGCGCCGGCGGGCGGATCGTTGAAGGCCAGCACCGCGCAATTCGCGTGCATGCGCAACTCTTCTTCCAGCAGGGTGGCGTCGACAATCACCAGCGGCGTGCGCGGGGCGTAATGCGCGTCGAGTGTGCCGGAGGCACGCGGGGCCTGCGCATCGCGATCACGCGGCGCACCGCCCAGGACGCGGGCGATCGCTTTGCGGGAGATTCCCCCCGGCCGCAGCAGGACCGGCGTGCCACGGGAGAGGTCGATGATGGTGGATTCCAGGCCGATCTCGCACTCGCCGCCATCCAGGACAAACAGATCGGGGCCGAACTCCTCGCGCACGTGCGCCGCCGTCGTCGGGCTTACGTGGCCGAACCTGTTGGCGGAAGGCGCCGCAACCGCACCACTGCCGATGCGCGCGAATTCACGCAGCAGCTCCTGCGCCATCGGATGCGACGGGTAGCGCAAGCCCACAGTGTCCTGCCCGCCCGTCACAGCGGCGGGAACACGCGCGGACTTCTTCAGGATCATGGTGAGCGCGCCGGGCCAGAAATGTTTCGCCAGGACACGCGCGGCTTCGGGAACCTCGATCGCCCAATCGTCGAGCGCCGCCGGGTCGGCGAAGTGGACGATGAGCGGATGGTCGGAAGGACGGCCCTTGAGCGCGAAGATCTTCGCAACCGCGATTGCATTCGTCGCATCGGCGCCGAGCCCGTAGACCGTCTCCGTGGGAAAGCCGATGGCTTCACCGTCAGCGAGCAACCGCGCCGCCTCGACGATCGCATTCAAGCATTCACCTTCTTCGCGTTCTTGCGCAGCCACGGATCGATGTTGGCGATGTTGAAGGTGCCGCCTTCCAGGTGTCCGATCATCCACTTGTGAATCGCCATCGGCTTGCGGCCCAGCCGCCAGCCGTTCACGCGCAGGAAGACGTCAACCGCAGCGAAGGCGATGCGCTTGTTTCCATCCACGAAGGGGTGGTTCATCGCCAGGCTCTCGAACAACGCAGCCGCCTCCTGGACGATGTCTTCGTAGTAACCGCTCTGCGGCCGGAAGATCGCCGCCTCGAGGGCGCCAGGATCACGCAGGCCGTGAGCGCCCCCGTAGCGATCGATCAGCACACGCTGCATCAGCATCGCCTCGAAGGACGTGAGGTACAGGGTCACTTGGCGAGTTCACGATAGAGCGCGTCGTATTCGGCCAGGCTCTCGCCCAGTGCCGTGAGGACTTCGGGACGCGGCTTGCCGCGCTTGCGCTTTTCGATGAAGTCCCTCAGGGCCTCGTCGATCACGTTCTGCAGCTGTTTGCCTTCGCGCGCCGCGATGGCGCGCACCTCATCGAGGACCTGCGGGTCGGCCTGGGTAGCGAACTTCGCGAATTGGGCGGCCATGTTGACCTCCATCATGACGAATCATGATTTTACATGATGGCGGCCGCACAACACGAGGAGCGGCATGGTGACGGTCCTGGCTCCCGCCTCGCCCCATGCCGCCTCGAGGATCGGGGCCGCGCGCGCGAGCAACTCCGCGTCCCGCTCGAGCTTGCGCCGGGTGGCGGTCCAGGTAGCGATGTAATTCACGTATTCGGCCAGCGTCCAGTGCATCTCGATCGCGAGTTTCGGAAACTCGATGCGCTCGAAAGGAAACGGCAGGTCACGATAGCCGTCCATGATGAGCTGGTTCTGCGGTGGCCAGTGGGGCCGGATCGGTTCGAGGACCGCGCGCTCGAGCACCGCGTCGAATTCCGGCGACACCGTCGCCCAGCCATAGGCCGTGACGAGCACGACGCCGCCGGGGCGCAGCACGCGCCGCACCTCGGCGTAGAAACGCTCGACGTCGAACCAGTGGATCGCCTGCGCCACGCACACCGCATCGAAGCTCGCGGCGGCGAACGACGTCGCCTCCGCGGGCTGCACGGAATAAACGACGTTGGGTGCGGGCAACGCTTGCGCGATCTGCTGCGCGCTCGCGTCGGTGGCCTCGACGCGCGCGAAATATTTCCCGAGCCCGCGCGCCGCCTGGCCATTGCCGGTTGCGCAGTCCCACACCGCATCGCGCCCCGGCGCCGCCTCGGCGAAATGGCGAAACAACACATCGGGATAGGTCGGCCGGGATTGCGAATAGCCGCGCGCCCCACTGGAAAAATGATCGGGGAAGGCCGTGCTCAGTGTGCTTTCTCCCAATTCGGCCCCACGCCCGCTTCCACGACCAGCGGCACATCGAGTGTGGCCACACCGGTCATCAGCTTCTCGACGCCGGGCTTCACGATTTCGAGCTCCCCCTCGGGCACCTCGAACACCAGCTCGTCGTGCACCTGCATGACGAGCTTGGTCGCGAGCTTCTCGCTTTCGATCCAGTCCTGCACCACGATCATCGCCATCTTGATCAGGTCGGCGGCGGTGCCCTGCATCGGCGCGTTGATGGCCTGGCGCTCGGCGCCCTGGCGACGCGCCTGGTTGGATGACCGGATATCCGGCAGCCACAGCCGGCGGCCGAACACGGTCTCGACGTAACCCTGCTCGCGCGCCTCCGCCCGTGTGCGCTCCATGTATTGGGCGACACCGGGATAACGCGCGAAGTATTTGTCCATGTAGCTCGCGGCCGCGGAGCGCTCGATGCCGAGGTTGCCGGCGAGCCCGAAGGCGCTCATGCCGTAGATCAGGCCGAAGTTGATCACCTTGGCGTAGCGGCGCTGTTCGCTGGTCACCTGGTCGAGCGCCGTATCGAAGACCTCCGCGGCCGTGTGGCGATGCACGTCCTCGCCCTTGCTGAAGGCGTCCAGCAGCCCCTGGTCGCCGGAGAGGTGCGCCATGATGCGCAGCTCGATCTGCGAATAGTCCGCCGAGACGATCTTCGCGCCCGGCGGGGCGACGAAGGCCTCGCGGATGCGTCGGCCCTCGGCGGTGCGCACCGGGATGTTCTGCAGGTTGGGATCGGTCGAAGACAGCCTGCCGGTCACGGCCACGGCCTGCGCGTAGTTGGTGTGCACGCGGCCGGTCTTCGGGTGGATCATGCGCGGCAGCTTGTCGGTGTAGGTGCCCTTGAGCTTCGCGATCGAGCGGTGCTCGAGCAGCTTGGCGCAGATCGGGTGGTCCTCGGCGAGTTTCTCCAGCACCTCCTCATCCACCGAAGGCGCGCCCGACGGCGTCTTCTTGATGCTTTTCAACTTCAGGCGATCGAACAGCACCTCGCACAGCTGCTTGGGCGAGCCGAGGTTGAACGGGCCGCCCGCCAGCTCGTGCGCCTCGCGCTCCAGATCCATCATCTTCTGGCCGAGCTCGTGGCCCTGGCGCTGCAGCTGCTGCATGTCGATCAACACGCCGTTGCGCTCCATCGCCAGCAACACGCTCGCCACCGGGATTTCGATGTCCGAGTAGATGCGCCTGAGCTTTTCGTCGCCGAGCACGCGCGGCGAGATCGCGGCGTGGAGCTGAAGGGTGACATCCGCGTCTTCCGCCGAGTAGGCCGTGGCGCGTTCGATGTCCACCTGGTCGAACGGAATCTGTGACGCGCCCTTGCCGGCGACGTCTACATATTGGATGAGCCCGCTGGCGCCGAGGAAACGCGTGGCGAGCGCGTCCATGTCGTGGCGCTGGTGGCTTTGCAGCACGTAGGATTCCAGCAACGTGTCCTGCGTGACGCCGCGCACCGTGATGCCGTAGTTGGCGAACACGTGGCGGTCGTATTTGGCGTTCTGGCCGACCTTGGGCTTGCCGGCGTCTTCGAGCCATGGCCGCAATTTGTCGAGTGTGGCCGCCAGCGGCAGCTGCGGCGGCACGCCGGCGTAGCGATGCGTGAGCGGGATATAACAACCCTCGCCCGGCGTCACCGCAAACGAGATCCCCACCAGCTCCGCCATCATCTGGTCGAGGCTCGTGGTTTCGGTGTCGAAACAGGTGATGGGTGCGGCGTCGAGCTTCGCGATCCACTTGTCGAGCGCCGCATCGTCCAGCACCGTTTCGTAGCGGCGCGTGGTGACCATCGGCACGATGTCGGCCACCTGGTCGACGGCGGCGTTGAGGACGGCGAAATTGCGGCCCCCCGGGGACGGGCCCTGGTTTACGCCTCTGCCGGGTTCAGGGTCCGTCCCCGGCATTGCCGCCGCTGGACCGCCGCCCAGTGCATCCTTCCACGTACGGAAGCCGAAACGCTCGTAGAGCGCCGCGAGCTTTGTGTTGTCGGGCCCCCTGTCGACCAGCGATTCCATCGTGAAGGGCAACTCGACATCGGTCTTCACCGTGACGAGTGCGCGGCCGGTGGGCAGCCAGTCCTTCACGCGGCGCAGGTTTTCGCCGACCACACCCTTCACCTCTCCGGCTCGCGCGATCACGTTTTCGAGCGATCCGAACTGCTCGATCAGCTTCGCCGCCGTCTTGGGGCCCACCTTGTCGACGCCGGGGACGTTGTCGACCGCATCTCCCATCAGCGCGAGGTAATCGATGATCCGGTCCGGGGAGACGCCGAACTTTTCCTTCACGCCCTCCGGGCCGAGCTTTTCGTTCGACATCGTGTTGACCCACAGCACCTTGTGGGTGACGAGCTGGGTCAGGTCCTTGTCGCCGGTGGAGATGACCGAATCCCAGCCATGCACCTTCTCGGCATGGGTCACCAGCGTGCCGATGACGTCGTCGGCCTCCACGCCGTCGACCACCACCAGCGGCCAGCCGAGCGCGGGGATGATCTCGAACAGCGGCTCGATCTGTTTCGCCAGGTCTTCCGGCATCGCCTGCCGCGTGGCCTTGTATTCCGGATAGATGTCGTCGCGGAATGTCCTGCCCCTGGGATCGAAGACCGCGGCGATATAATCGGAGGGGAATTCCTGCTTCAGCTTCTGGAGCATGCTGACCACCCCGCGGATCGCACCCGTGGGCTCGCCGGCGGCGCTGCGCAGTTCCGGCAGCGCGTGGAAGGCCCGGTACAGGTAGCTCGAGGCGTCGACCAGCAGCAGGCGCTTCTTTGTTGTGTCGTTCATCTTCTTGTCGCGAGGATTTTCCCTGTGGCCATCACCGCTCCCAAGGTTCCGAAACCCTCGGATCCGCAGCTCGTCAGGCGTTCCCAGAATTCCGCGCGCGAATCGTGGCGGATGTTCGAAATTATCTCAGAGTTCGTGCTCGCCACCGAAAGGCTCAACACCATCCAGCCGGCGGTGAGCATCTTCGGCAGCGCGCGCCTGGCGCCGGAGCACCCCTACTATCAGGTCGCCGAAGACATCGCGCGACGTTTATCCGACGCCGGTTTCTCGGTGATTTCGGGCGGCGGCCCGGGGATCATGGAGGCGGCGAACCGGGGCGCCTTCGCGGGCACGAGCCCGAGCGTGGGGTTGAACATCCAGCTGCCGCACGAACAAAGCGCCAACGGTTTCCAGGACGTTTCGCATACCTTCCAGCACTTTTTCGCTCGCAAGGTCATGTTCGTGAAGCTTTCGTGCGCTTTCGTGATGATGCCGGGAGGGTTCGGCACGCTCGACGAGTTGATGGAAGTGCTCACCCTCGTGCAGACCGGCAAAGTGCGCAAAGTCCCCATCATCCTGGTCAATTCGGGCTTCTGGGCGGGCCTGCTGGACTGGATTGGCGGCCGGATACTGGCCGACAAGCTGATCGGCGTGGACGACCCGGGACTGATGCAGGTGATCGACGATCCGCAAGCGGTGGTCGAGGCGATATTCGACCACTACCAGATGCGTGGATTCGAACCTTCCCCCGCTGAACGCGAAGCGGAGCTTGCGCTCTAAGGGTAAACTTGCCCCCGAAAGAGTCCCATGAAAAAGATCTTCGCGCTGGTCCTCCTCGTTGCCGCCTTTGATGTCGCCGCCCAGTCGGCAGCGCGCGCCCGCCCGCCCGGCACCATGCCGCTGGAAGAGCCCCCGCCCCCGCCGGCGATGGTGGAAATCGATCCCGCGCTGCAGCCGCAGGTCACTACCCGCGTCGAAGGCGACAACACCATCCAGGAATATCGCGTCCGCAACAAGGTCTACATGCAGCGCGTGACACCCAAGGGCGGCAGGACCTATGTGCTGATGGACTACAAGGGCGACGGCACCTTCACCAAGCAGGACAACACCCTGGACAACGGCAACCGCGTGCCGCAATGGGTCATCCTTGAGTTCTGATCGGTGACGACCCTCCCCCCAACCCTCTCCCAGGCGAGAGGGAGCGAATGCAGTCGACGTTTCCGCGAAGGACCGGCATAGAGAGATGTCGGTATTCACTCCGGTCTCGGACGACGATGCCCGCGCCCTCCTCGATCGTTACACGCTCGGCGAGCTTGAAGGGCTGGAAGGCATAGCGCAGGGCATCGAAAACACCAACTACTTCCTCACCACCACCACCGGCCAATACGTGCTCACGCTGTTCGAGCACATCCCGCGCGCCGACCTGCCGTTCTACGTGGGGCTGATGGACCACCTGGCTCGCAACGGCATCACGTGCCCCGCCCCGCTGGTGCGCGACGATGGCCAGATGCTGGGCGAGGTGAACGGCAAGCCCGCCGCGGTTGTCACCCGCCTGCCCGGCGTCCCCCACACCCATCCCGATGCCCACGACTGCGCCGTCGTCGGCGCCTTGCTCGCCTCCATCCACGTGGCCGCGGTCGAATACGACGCGTCCCTGGACAACTGGCGCGGCGCCGCGTGGCGCGAAAGTTTCGCGATCCGCCTGGAACCGAAGCTTTCGAGGGATGAAAACGCGCTCATCGCCGAGGAAAACCGCTACCAGGCCATGCACGACGACACGGTGCTGCCGCGCGGCATCATCCACGGCGACCTCTTCCGCGACAACGTGTTGTGGGACGAAGATGGCAACGCCGGCGTGATCGATTTCTACTTCGCCTGCGACGATGCGCTGCTCTACGACGTCGCCATCGCCGTGAACGACTGGTGCGTGAACCCCGACGCCACCCTCGATCGCGAACGTGCCGCCGCCTTCCTGCACGGCTACGAGACGCGCCGTCCGCTGGAGGCGATGGAAGCCGACCTGTGGTCCGCCATGCTGCGCCGCGCCGCGCTGCGCACCTGGCTGGGACGGCTGGGCTACACCCATTTCCCGGTCGCCTCCGAGATCACCATCTCGAAGGACCACGGCTTCTCGCGCCGCCTCCTCGAGCACCACATCGCCCACGCCCACGCTCCTGCGCCGCGCTGATGGATGCCGCCATCAAGGTCACGGAAGTACCGGCCGGCCGCGGCGTGTCGTGGCTGGGCGAGGCCTTTGCGCTGTTCCGCCGCACGCCCATGGCGTGGATCGCGTTGTGCGCGGGCTGGATCATCATCACGTTCGGCCTGATCGTGGTGCCGCTGGTGGGCGGGGTGATCGCCAACTTCCTGCAGCCGGTGTTTTTCGCCAGCTTCGCGATCACCGCGTTGCGCCAGTCGGCGGGCGAGCCGGTGGTGATGGGCGACCTCTTCTCCGGGTTCAAGCGCAACGTGCGATCGCTGATCCACCTCGGCGCGCTGTTGCTGATCGTGGAGATCGCGATCTTCGCAATCATGGCCGCCCTCGGCCTGCCGATGAGCGCGCCCGGCGACAAGGCCTTCACCATGGCGGAATACGTCGAGGCCCTGCGCGGCAAGGAATGGATCCTGGCGCTTGGCTTCGTGCTCACCGTGGTGGTGAAGGGCGCCGCGTGGTTCGCCGCGCCGCTCATCGCCCTGCACGGCATGTCGACGATCCACGCGCTGCGCTGGAGCATCTACGCCGCGCTCGCCAACATCGGGGCCATGCTGGTCTATGGGGTCGTGATGTTTGTGCTTTTCATCGTGGCGCTCATCCCCTGGGCGCTGGGGCTGCTGGCTTTCATCCCGGTGATGGTGATCAGCACGTACATCGGCTACCGCGAGGTCTTCGAGGCCGCGGCCCCGCAGTAAAACTGGTGTCAGACACGACTTTTGCCGAGGGCGCAATCGCCGCCGGCGCAAAAGTCGTGTCTGACACCAGTTTTACACGGTGCTGAGCTTGGCGTACTGCAGCGCGAGCCACTTGGTGCCCTCGCGGGCAAAACGCACCTGCACGCGCGCATCGAGGCCACGGCCTTCGACGTTGATCACCACGCCCTCGCCGAACTTGGCGTGGCTCACGTTCTGCCCGATCGAAAACGGATGTTCGTCGGGGCGGGGCCTTTCGAAGCCGGCGCGCTGCACCGGCGTGGGATAGCGGTCCTTGTCGGCCGCCGGCGCCCGGCCCCCGCCGGAAGACCAGCTGCCACCGCCGGAATATCCCGAGTTGTAGCCGCGCGGCTCGAACTGCTTTTCCGGCAGCACGATCCACTTGCACAGCTGCGGCGGGATCTCGTCGATGAAGCGCGAGACGATGCCGTAACGCGGCTGGCCATGCAGCATGCGGCTGCCGGCGTAGGAGATGTAGAGCCGCTTGCGCGCGCGCGTGATGGCGACGTACATCAGGCGGCGCTCTTCCTCGATGCCGCCGTCTTCCAGCATGCTGTTGTCGTGCGGAAAAAGGCCTTCTTCCAGCCCCGACACAAATACGGCGTTGTATTCGAGGCCCTTGGCCGAGTGCACCGTCATCAGTTGCAGGGCGTCCTGGCCGGCGGCGGCTTCGCGCTCCCCGGCCTCCAGGCTGGCGTGCGAGAGGAACGCGGCGAGCATCTGCTGTTCGGGCGTGCCCACGACCCCGATCACGTCGTCCTGCGCCTCACCCGCGGGCTCCAGGCCGTGTTCGAAATCCTCCGCAAAGAGGGCCGCGGCGTTGATCAGCTCGTTCAGGTTCTCGAGGCGATCCTGGCCATCTCGCTCGGCGGCGTAGTGTTCCTTCAGGTGGCTCCTCTCGAGGATTTCCTCGATCAGCTCCGGCAGGCGCAGCGATTCGGAGGATTTCTGCAGCGCATCGATGATGGCGACGAACTGCGCGATGGCGGTGCCGCTGCGCCCGCTCACGATGCGCGCGCGCGCGATGTGCATGAGGCTGCCCATGCCGGCCTCGGCGGCTTCCTGCACCTGCTCGATCGATCGCGCACCGATGCCACGCGGCGGGAAGTTCACCACCCGCGTGAAGGCGGTGTCGTCGTCCGGGTTGTTCGCCAGGCGCAGGTACGCCAGCGCATGCTTGACCTCCATGCGCTCGAAGAATCGCAGCCCCCCGTAGACCTTGTAGGCGAGCCCGGCGCGGAAAAGGGAGTGCTCGAGGATGCGCGACTGCGCGTTGGAGCGGTATAGCAGCGCCATCTCGGACAGCGCCATGCCCTCGCGATGCAGCGCCTTCACCTCATCGACGATGAAGCGCGCTTCCTCGTCGTCGTTGGCGGCGGCATAGATTCGCAGCGGTTCGCCCTTGCCGGCGTCGGTCCAGAGGTTCTTGCCCAGGCGCGCCTTGTTCTGGGAGATGATCGCGTTGGCCGCGTCGAGGATGTAGCCCTGCGAGCGGTAGTTCTGCTCCAGCTTCACCACGTCCTTCACCGCGAAGTCGCGCACGAACTCGTTCATGTTGCCGACTTCGGCCCCGCGGAAGCGGTAGATGGAGTTGTGTGTGACCAGGCCGGCCGCGATGAAGTTGTGGGTGGGAACCACATCGATGTCAAACACCTTCCGGTTTTCAGCGGGCAGTCGGCGCACGGACTCGACGACATCGCGCCGCCCTTCATGGGTGAGGAGCTGCATGCCTGGCTCGACGTCCTGCGCCCGGCATTCCAGGAAATCTTGCGCGACTCGGAAACCCCCTGCGGGCCCCGCCATCGCGAGTTCGGTAGCAAGAACGAAGTGAGTGTGTTCGCGTGTGCTGGCAAGAATGCGGCCGCTGCGCGTGATGATTTCGATCAGGTCCCCGCGCGCATTGCTGCTGTGGGTCCGGTCAACCGTCGCCGGCCGGAAATCCCCCGGCCCGTAGCAGGACATCACATGTTCGCCGACGGTGATCGCCTCGATCGGCTTGCGCGAGCCGTCGGCCATGGTCACCAGCGTGCCGGCGGGCAGGCACTGATCGTCGTCCCCCACCGCGAAAACGCACCCATTCGTGCCCGCCAGCATCTTGATCCACTTGTATTGCAGCTTGTTGGTGTCCTGGAACTCGTCGACCAGGATGTAGCGGAAGCGGTTCTGGTAGTGCTGCAGCAGGTTGGTGTGCCTGGCCAGCGTCTCGAAGGTGCGCAGCAGCAGTTCCGCGAAGTCCACCACGCCCTCGCGATTGCATTGCGCGTCGTAGTCCGCGTAGAAGGTCACCATGCGGCGGGTGAATTCATCCCCCGCCTCCACCGCGTTGGCGCGCAGGCCCGCGTCCTTGCAGTTGTTGATGAAGTTCTGCAGCTGGCGCGGCGGGAATTTCTCCTCGTCCAGGCCCTGCGCCCTGGCCAGGCGCTTGATCAGGGCCTGCTGGTCGCCCTGGTCCAGGATCTGGAAGAGCTGCGGCAGGCCCGCGTCGCGATGATGCGCACGCAGCAGCCGGTTGCACAGCCCGTGGAAGGTGCCCACCCACATGCCGCGGGTGTTGATCGGCAGCATGGCCGACAGGCGCGTCAGCATCTCGCGCGCGGCCTTGTTGGTGAAGGTCACCGCCAGGATGCCGGCGGGGCTGGCCTGCCCGGTTTCGATCAGGTGCGCGATGCGGGTGGTGAGCACGCGCGTCTTGCCGCTGCCGGCGCCCGCCAGGATCAGGGCGGATTCACGCGGCAGGGTGACGGCTTTGAGCTGCTCGGGGTTGAGGCCGGAAACGAGGCGGGACATGAGGAAGCGCGGGTTGCGAGCCTGCAATTATTTCACGTCGGGGGGCCCGGGGTCGCGCCGAAATCCGCAAAAAAAAGAGGGCGCCCTGAAGGCGCCCTTCAACTGTCTGCCCCAACTGCTTGTCACGCAGGGAGTGCGCGACATAGGGATCGACCGGAAGCCCC
>JBBREI010000009.1:0-40310 GCA_038203035.1 Burkholderiales bacterium | reverse complement strand
CGGAGACCACCGCGCGCATGCGGTCGCGGTCGGCGCTGCGCGCCAGCATGCCGAGCTCGAACCAGGAATCGAGGACCCACTCGGTGTCCTGCTCCGTGAAGGCGAGCATGAAGGCGGCCAGGGCGTGGCGCGTGGGACGGTCCAGGCTGCCGACCACGCCGAAGTCGTGCATGCCCAGGCGGTTGTCATCGCTCACCAGGATGTTGCCGGGGTGCGGGTCGCCGTGGAAGGCACCCACGACGAAAAACATGTGCACGTAGGCATCGATCAGGTTCTGCGCCAGCTGCGGCCCGTGGCGCGAGACGTCCTCGTCGATGCGCTTGCCGTGCAGCCGCGTCTGGACCATCACGGTCTCGCTCAGCATCTCCTCGACCACGTCGGGCACGTCGATGAAGGGCGAGCTGCGGAACTCGCGCGCGAAGCGGTGGACGTTGCGCGCCTCCTCGCGCAGGTCGAGTTCGCGCTTCAGAGTCATCCACACCTCGCGCACCACGGCCTCCGCGCGGTAGCGCGCGAGCGTGGCCGAGAATTGCGTGAGGAAACGCACCACCACCATCAGGATGCGCATGTCGCGGTCCACCTGGATCGCGACACCCGGGCGCAGCACCTTCACCACCACCTCGCGCCCGCTGAAGGTGCGTGCCGAGTGCACCTGCGCGACCGAGGCCGCGGCCAGCGGCACGGCGTCGAAGCGGATGAAGAGCTGCGCGGGCGGCTTGCCGAACGCCTGCTCGATGGAGGCGATCGCCTCCTCCACCGGAAAGGGCTGCACGCGGTCCTGCAGCTTCTGCAGCTCCACCAGGTAGTCGGGCGGGAAGAGGTCGCTGCGCAGCGAGAGATGCTGGCCGAGCTTCACGAAGCTGGTTCCCAGGTTCTCCAGCAGCATCGCGAAACGGCGCCCGGGCGTGGGCGACTGCGCCAGGCTCAGTCGCCAGCGCAGCATCCAGAAAACGTAGGCGGCCACGCGCAGCACGATCTCGATGGCGCGGCCGATGGTGCTGCCGGTGCGCGGCGGCTTGTGGGCTCGGGTGTCCATGAGCCAGACAGACCTCACCGCACCCCGATATGTTCCCTAGGAAACCTTCGCGGCGGGCGCGGGCGGTGGCGGCGCTTCGGGCGCGGGAATGGCGACCGGCGGCGGCGCCGGCGGCTGGAACGGCGCCTCGCCCATCTGCCAGAGCACAAACGAGTAGATGTCGGCCAGCTCCGCCTCGCGGCTTGCGCGCGCGCGTCCCGCCGAATCGCCCGCCGGATCCACCCGCAGCAGCACCGGCTTGCCACTCGAGCTCGCGGCCTGAAGCCGCGCCGCCATCTTGGCCGGCTGCCACGCCTCCACACGCGGATCAACCATGCCCGCGGTCAGCAGCACCGCGGGATAGGGCGTGCCGTCCTTCACCTGGTGATAGGCGGAGATGCCGCGCAACTGTTCCACGCCCGCGGCACCGGCGGCGGAGCCGAATTCGGGAACCTGCGAGGGCCCCAGGGCCATCCGCTCGTAGCGCACCATGTCCATCACCGGCACGCGCCCCACCATCGCGGCGAAGAGGTCGGGCCTGCGTGCAAGCGCGCCACCCACCGGGATGGCCCCGGCGGTGGCGCCTTCGATCGCCAGCCGCGACGGATTGGTGAAGCCGTAGCTCACCAGGAACCCCGCGACCGAAAGGAAATCCATCACCGTGTTCATCTTGGTGGCGCGCCGCCCGCCCTGGATCCAGGGCTCGCCGAATTCCCCGCCGCCGCGCACGTGGGCGATGGCGTAGATGCCCCCGCGCTCCAGCCACGCCAGGCGCGCGGGATCAAACACCGGGGCGATGGTCTCGCCGAAGGCGCCGAATCCCACCAGCAGCGTGGGGTTCTGCCCGGTCAGCGTGGTGGACTTGCGATAGACCAGTGTCACCGGGATACGCGTGCCATCGTGGCCGGGCGCATAGAGGCGAACCTCGTCCATTTCGCCGAAATCCACCGTGGGCGGCGGCTGGATCGGCAGCTTGCGCACGTTGCCCGACCGCGCCTCCACCTGCACCACCTGCGGCGGTTCGATCCAGCCCTGCAGGCGCAGGATCGCGCCGGCGACACGCGGATCGGTCACGAGCTGGCTGATGGCGTTGTCGAACGGGATGCGCAGGAATTCCGGGGCCTTGATCCCCAGCAGGCCAAGCGGCGCGCGCTCCAGGCGATCGACCCCGCCGAGATTGTTGCGAAGGTAGATGGCGTCCTTCGCCAGCGCCATCTCCTGGATCACCACGTCGCCTTCGGGAACCACCACACGCGCGGCGGAGAAATCCGCATTGCCCTTCATGCGCACCACGCGATGACGCGGCGCGCCGTGCCGGGTCAGCAGGTAGAGCTCCTCGCGAAAGGCGGCAACGGAGAGCACCTCGTCTTGCGGGCCCACGATCTTGCGCCAGCGCGGCTTGCCGGCGGCCAGGTCGCGCTGTTGCGCGACGTGCACGGCGATTTCGCGCCGCACGCCGTCACGCGCGATGGCATAGGCGTAGCGCGATTCGGCCGGCACATGCAGCGACGGGAACACGAATTCCGGCACGTCGCGCGCCCCACCCACGCCGGGGGCGAAGACGATCTCGTCGCGCGTGTTTTCACGGCCGAGCGCGTGGCGATAGACGCGGATGTTGGCGAAGCGCCTGCCGGGCTGCGCCGCATCCGGATAGGCCGCGTAGTAGAACGAACGCCCGTCGGGATGCCAGGCGAGTTCGCGGTTGAAGCGCGCGCGGCCGATCTCGATCGACAGGTCGCGACGCGTATCCACGGCCAGCACGCGCAGCACCGAATCCTCGCTGCCCGCGTGTGAGACACCATAGGCGACGTGGCGGCCATCCGGGGCCGGCACGTACCAGTCGATCGACGCCTGCAGGCCGCCGCGGTCGAGGCGCGCGGGATCGAGGATTTCCCTTTCCGCCCCGGCCGGCCCGTCGCGCACGCACAACACCGGCTGCGCGCGCCCCGGTTCCTGCTTGAGGTAGAACGTGCGCGTGGGCGTGACCGCAAGCGCGGTGACGGTGACGCCGGATTCCGACAACGCGTGGATGCGCGCGAGCATAGCCGCGCGGCCCGGGATCGCGTCGAGCGCGGCGCGGGACTTCGCCGCCTGCTCGGTGAGGAACGACTGGGTGCGCGGGTCCGCCGCGTCTTCCAGGTAGGCAAAGGGGTCGTCGGTGGTGGCTGGCGATTGGCCAGAAGCGTTGGAAACGCAGATGAACGCAGATGCAGCGCAGATGAACGTAAACCAGATGCCTGCAAGGTTGCTCACGCCGCGTGCATGAACCCTGCTCAGTCGGGGTACGTTCATCTGCGCTGCATCTGCGTTCATCCGCGTTTTCAAAGCCTTTTTCCCGAGTCACTCGGTGGTGAACTGCAGCGCCGCGAGGCGCGCATAAAGCCCGTTCTCGGCGACCAGGGATTCGTGCGTCCCGGTCGCCACGATCCTGCCGTGGTCCATGACCACGATGCGGCTCGAAGACTTGACGGTCGCCAGCCGGTGCGCGATGACGAGGGTGGTGCGCCCCTGCATCAAGCGCTCCAGCGCCCGCTGCACCGCCTTTTCGCTTTCGGCGTCGAGCGCGCTGGTGGCTTCGTCCAGCAGCAGGATGGCGCGGTCGGCGAGGATCGCGCGCGCGATGGCGATGCGCTGGCGCTGCCCCCCCGAAAGCTTCACCCCGCGTTCACCCAGCGGCGTGTCCACGCCCTGGCCCAGCCGTTCCACGAAATCCAGGGCGTACGCCGCCGACAGCGCCTGCCGGACCTCGTCGTTCGTCGCCTCCGGGCGACCGTAGCGGACGTTCTCGAGCACGGTGGCGGCGAAGATCACCGGGTCCTGCGCTACGACTGCGATATGGCGGCGCAGTTCCCGCGGATCGGCCGCGCGCGCGTCGACGCCGTCGATGGCGATGCGCCCCGAGCCGGGATCGTAGAAGCGCAGGAGCATCTGGAAGACCGTGGTCTTGCCCGCGCCCGAGGGCCCCACCAGTGCAACCGCCTCGCCGGGCGCCACGGTGAGCGAGAAATTCTCCAGCGCCGGCGCCTGCGGGCGCGACGGATAGTGGAAGGTCACGTCCTCGAAGACGACCTCGCCGCGCGCGGGAAGCGGAAATGCCCGCGGCTGCGCGGGCGCCACGATCTGCGGCGGCGTCGCAAGCAGCTCCAGCAGGCGCTCCGAGGCGCCCGAGGCGCGCTGCAACTCGCCATACACCTCGGCCAGCACGAAGGTCGCGTTGGCGACGATCACCGCGTAGAAGATGAACGCCGTGAGGCCGCCGGCCGACAGCCGGCCCGCGAACACGTCGTGGGCGCCGACCCACAGCAGCAGCCCGACCGCGCCGAACGCCAGCACGATCACCGTAGCGATGAGGCCTGCGAGATAGTTGGAGCGCTGCACCGCGACCGCAAACACCGCCTCGACGCGATCGGCGAAGGTGGCGCTTTCGCGGTCCTCGTGGGCGAAGGCCTGCACCGTGCGGATCTCGTGCAGCGTCTCGTCGACGTGGCTGGAGACGTCGGCCACGCGGTCCTGCACCGCGCGTGAGAGCTTGCGCACGCGCATCCCGAGCAGGCCGATCGGCAGCAGGACCACCGGCATGCACGCCAGCGCAAGCACGGTGAGCTTCACGCTGGTGAAAAACAGCATCACCACGCAGCCAGCCATGGTGAAGAACATGCGCAGCGCATAGAGGAAGGTGCCCCCCATCACCGCCTCGATGAGGGTCACGTCGTTGGTCACGCGCGACGAGACCTCGCCGGTGCGCGCCTCCTCGTAGAAGCCGGGCGAGAGCGTCAGCAGGTGGTCGTAGACGCGCCGGCGCAGGTCGGCGGTGAAGCGCGCGCCGATCCAGTACACGTTGTAGACGCGAAACCAGGTCAGCACTCCGAGGAGCGCGATGAACCCGACCATGGTGGCGAGGGTGGCGTCGAGCAGCTCCTTCTGGCCGCGCGCGAACCCCTCGTCGATCACGCGCTTGAGGCCCTCGCCGATCACCAGCACCATCGCCGCCGACAGCACGATCGCCACGAAGGCGACCGCGATGCGCGCGCGGTACGGCAGCAGGAGCCGGAAAAGCGGGAGCAGCCGGCGCGAGGTGGGCCCCTTAGCTGCCCCGGCGGATGATCGGCCGCGCGACGGTGCCCGAAACCGGGAAGGTGCCGCGATCCTGCGCGACCTGCGAGCGGATCTCGAGGTTGAGGCGCCCCGAGAGGTTGCTGTTGGCGCCGATGTCGAGTGCGCCCGTGCCGCGCAACACCCCGCCCTGCAGGTTGATCGAACGATAGGAGACCGCGCGATTGGCGATCACGGTCTCCCCGGTGAGCTCGGCGAACTTGGTCACGCCCGCGCGTTGCCCGGCCGCATCGGACTGCATCACCGCCACCAGGTCGATGTTGCTGACCGAGCCCTCGGCGAGGCGGAACTTGCCCTGGGTGCGCGTCTCGGCGAACACCTGGTCCACGCTGGGGCCGGAAGCCACGAAGGTGAAGTTGCCGTCGAGCTTGCCGGTGACCGACACGTCCTTGGTGAAGGCGCGCACCAGCTCCTTGGCATCAACACGCGCCAGCGCGAGGTCGCTTTCCAGCTTCACGCCCTGCGCCCAGCTGATGCGCAGCGTGCCGTTGACCTTGCCTTCCATGGTGGAGGCCTCGAATTCGGGCACGACCACCTCGCTGCCCGACCAGACGCCCTTGAGCTGGATCAGGCTGATGGGGAAGTTGGCGCCGTACGGCAGGGCCCAGTTGCGGGCATAGAAGTCGAGCTCGACGCCCTTTTCGCCGGGCTTCATCGCCAGCGTCCAGCCGGACTTGCCGGCGATGTTCGCGCTGGCGAGGGCGCCCTCGCGCGAGAAGGCCAGGGTGGCGTCGAAATTCTCCAGCGCCGGCTTCACGTCGATCTTCACGTTTTTCAGCACGATCGAGTTGATGGCACCGGTCTCCGATTTGCCCTCGGCGCGTCCCCACACCGGGATGCGGCGGGCCGCGTCGCTGCTGACGGTGACGTTCTCCAGTTCGATCGCGCTGATCGAGAGCTTGTCGCCGAAGATCGAGCCCACGTCGAGAAAAATCTTGCCGGTGGCGGCCTTCGCGTCGAGCAGCTTGCCCACCGCGAGGTTTTCCACCCGCAGGTGCGGCGCGGGCACCAGGCGGAAGGTGGTTGATGCGATGGACACATCGTCGTGCAGCCAGGCGGACATGGCTTTTTCCACCTTCACCGCGAGGTTGCGCATCGGAATCACGTGCACCGCGATGATCGCCAGGATGATGCTGCCCAGGAGCGCGAAGAAGATGTTGCGCACCGTGTGGCCCTGCTTGCGGCGCGCGCGGCGCTGCGATGGCGTGAATTCCGGCGCCTCGTCGTCGGGCGTGACCTTGGTGCGCAGGATGTCGGCGATGTCGCGCGCCTTCTTCGCCTGCTCGGCGCGGATGCGGTCGTCCTCGTCGCGCTCGGCCTTGTCCTTGGCCTGCATGTAGGCCTTGGCCTGCGCCTTGCCCTCGATCTCGGCGCGCTTGACCATGTCGCCTTCGATTTCGGCCTGCACCTTGGCGCGGGTGTCCTCGGCGATGGTTTCGCGGGCGCGCGATTCGATGCGCGCGCGCATTTCCGCTTCTTCCTTCGCCTTGCGCTCGGCCTCGATCGCGGCGGAGAGCTCGCGCTGGCGCTTGTCGCTTTCCTCGGCGTCGATCTTGGCGCGGGCTTCGGCCTCGTATTTGCCCTGGCGCTCGGCGTTCACGCGTGATTCGACCTCGGCGCGTTCGCGGGCGGCGGCTTCGGTTTCGAGCTTCGCGCGCGCCTCGGCATCGCGCGCGCGCGCTTCGGTTTCCTTGGCCTTCTGGGCCTGGGCTTGCGCCACCGCGCGCAGCTTGCGCTGCTCCTCGTCGGCCTGCGCCTTGATGCGGCGGGCCTCCTCTTCGGCCTTGCGCGTCTGCTCCTCGGCCTGGGCGCGCAGCTTGCGCTGCTCGTCTTCGGCCTGGGCCTTGAGGCGTCGGGTTTCTTCCTCGCCCTGCTGCTTGAGCTTGCGCGCTTCCTCTTCCGCGCGCCGGGTGGCTTCCGCGGCTTGCAGGCGCAGCTGGCGCGTCTCTTCCTCGGCCTTCATCCGGGCTTCGGTTTCGGCGGCGGCGCGCGCTTCGGCGGCGGCGCGCTTCTTCGATTCTTCCTCGGCGCGCGCGGTGGCGTCGCGCTCGGCGCCGACGCGGGCATCGGCTTCGGCGCGGGCGATGGTCTCGCGCTCTTCGCGCAGGCGCTCTTCCAGCTCCGCCTTCGCGGCCAGGCGCGCTTCGGCCATGATCTCGGCCTGCATCTCGGCGCGGGTCTGGGTCTTTTCCTCGACCTCGGTGCGCAGCAGCACTTCCATTTCCGCGCGGATGCGCGCCTCGATCTCTTCCTTCAGGCGCGCCTTCATCGCGGCTTCGGCGCTGCTTGCTTCCGCGGCCTGCTTCATCGCCGCGGCATCGGCTTCGGCGCGCGCCTTGGCCATTGCGGCGGCTTCGGCTTCCGCGCGCGCGCGCGCTTCGGCGAGCGCCTTGGCCTCGCGCTCCGCCTTCACCCGCAGCTCGGCCAGGCGGCGGCCTTCTTCCTCTTCCTTCGCCTTCTGCTCGGCGGTGAGCTTCGCCTGCTGCTGCGCGATCGCCTGCTTGCGCGCTTCTTCCTCGCGCATCTTCGATTCGAGCTCGAGGCGGGCGCGTTCGGACGCTTCCTTCGCCCGGCGCGCCTGCTCCATCGCCTGCTGTTCGGCCTGCTGGCGGGCCTTGGCTTCGGCATCGGCGCGCACACGCGCTTCGGCTTCCGCCTTCGCCTTGACGCGCGCGGCCTCGTGGGCCTGCTCGCGCATCTTCTTGTCCGCGTCGCCTTTTTCCTGCTGGCGGACGAGCTCGCTGATGTCGTTGGCGGCTCCAGCGACCACGCGCTGCGTCGACGCCGGCAACTTATTGGGCGCGGTGAAGTCGAAATCGTCTTCGGACCCGCTCGCGAAGGGGTCGATCTCTTCCTTGCGCGTCTCGAAAATGCGCGCGAAGCCGTCCTTGGCCAGGGTATTGAGGGCCTTTTCCAGGACCCCCTTGTCGATCTCGGCCTTCTCGAGGAGCTGGCCGAAGTTGGACTTGCCATCGATCAGCTTGAGGACCTTCATCAGGTCCTTCGACAGCGAGGCGGATTTCTGGTTGACCTGCGTGATGCCCTTCGCGGTCTTGGTGAAAACGGTATTGCGATCCATCCGACTCCCCGCGGTGGTTTTGTCTGCGCTGTTCTGTTGCCAATAATGGCATGAATTCAGGGCCTTGGAAAATGAACCTGTGTGCCTCGCGCACGTTCCAAGCACATGATGTCGTCCCGAAGACGGGATCGTGCGTTAATTCGAAAACAAACCCGATTCGTACGGGCCTAGCCCGGAGGAAGGTAAAAACACCATGCGCATCATCGCCAAGCTCTTGTTCGCCATCGCCCCGCTGATCGCGGCCGCGCCGGCCGTGGCCCAGGACATTCCCAGCCGCGTCGGTCGCGTCGCTTTCGTCGAAGGCCAGGCATCCGTTTATTTCGACCCCGACGCAGGCTGGGAGCAGGCCTACGTCAACTCCCCGGTCACCTCGGAAAACTCCGTCTGGACCGAACCCGGCGCGCGCGTGGAATTGCGCGTGGGCGGCACGGCGCTGCGCCTGGACGAGACCACCCAGGTGGACATCGCCCGCCTGGACGAAGACGCGCTGGAAGCCTTCATCCCCCGCGGAATCGTGTCGGTGCGCGTGCGCCACTTCGATGCCGCGCGCAGGCTGGTGTTCGACACGCCGTATGCCCGCATCACGCTGCGCGGGGATGGCCGTTATCGCATCGACGTCGACCCGGAACGTGAAGAGGCCCGCATCACCGTATTCGCAGGCGACGCCCGCGTGGGCTCCGACAGCGGCCGGGTGCGCGTGCGCGCCAACCAGACCGTGCGCATCTTCGGCGGCGACTACTCCTCGTACGTGGTGGAAAGCGCCTATGCGGATCCGTTCGACAAATGGGCCGCCTCGCGCGACGCGAAATGGGTCGAAACCCGCTCCGTTCGCTACGTCTCGCCCGACATGACCGGCTACGAGGACCTGGATTCCAACGGCAGCTGGCAGGAGGAACCCGATTACGGCGCCCTCTGGTACCCGAGCCGCGTCGCCAGCGACTGGGCTCCGTACCGGTACGGCCGCTGGGAAAACGTCCGCCCCTGGGGCTGGACCTGGGTCGACGACAGTGCCTGGGGTTACGCGCCGTTCCACTACGGCCGCTGGGTCTACGTTCGCAACCGCTGGGCCTGGCATCCGGGGCCGCGCCAAGCGCGTCCGACCTGGGCCCCCGCGCTGGTCGCGTGGGTGGGCGGCAGCAGCTTCAGTGTCGGCGTCTCCAGCGGCCCCTCGGTCGGCTGGTACCCGCTTTCGCCCTGGGACAACTACCAACCCTGGTACAACGCCAGCCCGACCTACGTGAACCGCATCAACATCGTGGTCATCAAGCAGGCGCCGCGCCAGGACCGGCGCCAGTGGCGCGAATACACGCGCGAGCGTGGCATCACCGTCGTGAGCCGCGAAACCGTGGTTGATCGCCGCCCGGTGCAGCAGGCGCGCATCGAAGTCCGTCCGGAACAGATCCGCCAGGCGCAGGTCACCACGGCCGCCGCGGTCCTGCCGCCTCGCAACGAGGTGGTGCAGCGCCGCGTAAGCCAACGCACCCAGGAAGCGCAGAAAACCGGCAAGCCGGTCCCGGCACCCCGGGTCGCTACCGCGCCCAACCAGGCAGGCGAACGTCCGGCCGGCCCCGCCGTGCGGCCGGAATTCACCCGCCGCACCCCACCGGCCGCGGCCGAAACGCCGCAGCCCGCGAAGGCGGCCCCGCCCCCGGTGCAGCGCGTGAGCGCACCTGGCAAGGCGCCGCCCGCGCGTGAAGCGAAACAGCGCGAAGCGTTGACGAAGGAAGCGTCGCCCCCGCGCACCCCGGTGGGGCGTGAAGCGCCCGCGCCTCGCGAAGCCGCCACGCCACCCGCGCGCGAAGCGCCGCCGCGCACCCCGGCAACCCGTGAGGCGCCCGCGCCCCGCGAAACGCCGCCGGGCCGCGAAACGCAAACGCGGGAAGCCCCCGCGCCCAGGGCGCCCGCCACTCGCGAAGCACCCGCGCCGCGCGAAGCACCCACGCCGCCCGCACGCGAAGCCCCGGCGCGCGAAAGCGCCAGCCAGCAGCAGGCACGAGAAGCGCAGGCGCAGCAACAGCGCCAGCAGCAGGAACGCGCCGGGCAACAGCAACAGCAGGCGCGCGAGGCCCAGCAACAGCAGCAGCAACGCGCGGCCGACCAGCAGAAGGCGCGTGAGGCCCAGGTGCAGCAGCAACAGCAGCAGACCCAGCAACGCGCCGCCGACCAGCAGAAGGCGCGCGAAGCGCAGTCGCAGCAGCAACAGCAGCGCGCCGCGCAAGCGCAGAAGGCGCGGGAGGCACAGGCGCAGCAACGTGCGCAACCGCCGGAACGTGCGCAACCGCCGGAACGCGCGCAGCCGCCGGAACGCGCGCAGCCGCAGGAGCGTGCACCGCGCCAGGCGCCACCGGCCGCGGACCGCCCGGCACGCGATGCGCCGAAGCGTGACGACAAGGACAAGGACAAGGACGACGAAGAGAAGAAACCGCGAGGGCGCTGATCAGATCCCTCGCCACAGGGCCCTTCGGGGCCCTGTTTTTTTGTGCCGCGGTGCCACCGCTCGGGGCCGGGTCACGAGAGTGACAAACCGTAACACACGGCAAGTCCCGGACCATTGTTGGCGTTGCCTGCCGTGGCGCAAACTTCCTCCATCTTGAAGCAGGGAGAAACACGATGAAGCTCAAATACGTCGCACCGATACTGCTCGCGCTCGGGTCGACACCCGCGGCCGCAAGCTGCACCTGGGACTGGCTCTGCAATGGCGAGGGGGCGTGCAAGCTGATGCCGATCTGCGACAGCGTGAACGAGATCCCGCCGGGCCGCCCCGACAGCCAGCCCCCGGCGACGCCGCCGCTGTCGATGCGTCCGCACCGCATCGCGGGCACCGGCGTGGGTCCCGGCAACACGCTCACCTGCGAACACATCATGCGCAAGGGCAAAAGCGGGCGCTGGTACTGGAACGAAGCCTGTTTCTGCAGCGACCCGAACAAGGCCAAGGACCCGAGCGCGCCGTTCGCAAACATCGTGCGCTGCGACGCCCGCTAATCGCGCGGGGACCAGTCAACAAACACACGGCCGGCGCGCTTTCCTCATTGCGCCGGCCGGTTCACTTCAAGCGCCGGGGCGTGTACTCCTCCTCGATGGCGTCCTTGAAGTAACTCGCCGGGCTCGGCGAATTCATCAGGCGCCGATAGACCTCCGACGGGACGTTTGCATATTCGAAGGTCCCGGTGGTGGTTTCGATCACCAGCTTGCGGTTGCGCTCGTCGTAACCCGCGGCCTTCAGGCCGCTGGCGTTGAGGCGTTTCATTTCCATTCGGTCCCCGCCTTTGCCTGGAGCAGCTGCAACAGGCGCCCGATGTCGTCGCGATGTTCGCGGTCGTGCGCCACCATCATCGCGACCACCTCGCCGAAAGTGACCGGGCGATCGCCGAAAAACGCCGGACGCGCCATCTCGTCGCGGGTCAGCGCGGCGAGCAACCCGGTCAGCTCGCGGCGGGCGGCGGCGAATTCCTGCGCCGCGATACCCGCATCCTGCGCGGGATAGTTGTGCGCTGCGGCCACCGCATCACCATCGAAGGGCGCCAGCCGCGGCGCCTGCTCCGCGATCAGGCGCCGCACGCGCACCAGGAAACCTTCGCGTTCCAGGTCGCGCAGGTGGCAGGCGTGTTCGCCGAGCGAAAACCCGCCGTCCCCCGGGGCATGGCGCAGGCCGCGCGCGCCGGCCGCCGCCATGGCTGCGTCGAGGAACGCCGGCATCTCCTCCAGGCGCGTGATGGCTTCGGAAAGCTCCGGTGGTCCGGTCATCGGCCTATTCTAGTGCCCCGCCTTGTCGCCCCAAAGCTGCTTGAGCCGCGCGTCGCGACCGCAACCGTTGCGATAGAAGTTGTAGCGCACGGGATTTTTCTTGTAGTAATCCTGGTGGTAGTCCTCCGCCGGGTAGAAGGTGCCCGCCATCTCGATCGGCGTGACGATTGCATCCTTGAACGGCTTCGATTTCTCGAGCGCCGCCTTCGACGCCTCGGCGGCCCTTTTCTGCGCGTCATCGTGATAGAAGATCGCCGTACGGTATTGCGTGCCGGTGTCGCAGAACTGGCGATCTTTCACCGTCGGATCGACGTTCACCCAGAACACCTCCAGCAGCTTCTCGTAGGAGATTTTCTTCGGGTCGTAGGTCACCTGCACCACCTCGACGTGGCCGCTGGTGCCGGATGAGACCTGCTCGTAGGTCGGGTTGGCGCTGCGCCCGCCGATGTAGCCCGAGATGGTGGCGCTGACACCCGGCAGCTTGTCGTAGGGCGGCTCCATGCACCAGAAGCACCCGCCGGCGAAGGTGGCCACGGCTTGCCCGGGCGGCACGGCGGGCGGGGCCGCCTGGGCGGCGCCCGAGAGCGCGATCAATGCAGCGAGGATCGGAAGGGTTTTCATGTCGGGTTTCTCCGTGGTTCGAATTCAAGGACCATCTCGCGCTCCCCGTCCTCGTCGACGGCGCCGGTGTGGCGGAATCCGAGGCTTTCGTAGAGTCGAGCGGCGCTGGCATTGGCAGGTACGTACGAAAGGCTCATCCGGTTGCAGCCCGACGTGGCGCGCGCCTTGTCGATCGCAAGCGTGAGGCCGGCGCGGCCGTAGCCGCGGCCCTGGTGGCGGAAATCCACCAGCAGGCGGTTGAGATAGACCTCGCCCGGACGATCACGCAGCAGGATGTAGCCGACGGGTACGCCGCCCGCGTAGATGGCATGGGAGTGGAAGCCCTCGCGTCCGTTGACCTGCCAGAACGACTTGGCGAGGCTCGCGACGTGGAAGCGTTGCTCGCCGGTCACGCGCAGATCTCCCACCAGGTCGATGTTGTTTTCGTCGATCTCGCGCAGCGTCACCCCGCCACCGGCGCCGACCGGCTGCTCGCCCGGATCCCATAAAAAGGCCGCCCCGCGCACGCCGCTCGAGTCGCCGTGGGCGGGGGGCAGCAGGACCGTGCGCACAGCATCCGAGAACACGTGCCGGCCCCACAGCTTCGGCACGTTTTCATACAGGCGCGCCACGTTCGACAGGCCCCCGCCCAGCACGATGGCGTGGGGGTCGACGATATTGATCACCGCGGCCAGCGCTCGCGCCAGGCGCTCCTCGTAGCGCGCGAGCGTGGCGTTGCAAACATCGTCGCCCGCCTGCGCGCGCGCCACGATTTCTTCGGCCGGCAAGCGATCCCCGGCGAGCTTCGCGTGGTCGGCGGCAAGGCCAGGCCCGGACAGGTAGGTCTCGACACATCCGCGGCGTCCGCAATAACACGCCGGCAGCGGCAGGTCCGCGGGCTGGGGAGATGGCAGCGCGTTATGCCCCCATTCGCCCGCGATCGCGTTGGCGCCGGGACAAACCCGGCGCAGCACCACGAGGCCGCCGCCGACCCCGGTGCCCAGGATCACGCCGAAAACGACCTCCACGCCGCGCGCCGCGCCGTCGAGTGCCTCCGAAAGCGCGAAGCAGTTGGCGTCGTTGGCCAGGCGCACCGGGCGTCCCAGCCGGCGTTCCAGGTCCTGGCGCAGCGCGCGGCCGTTCAGGCAGGTGGAGTTGGCGTTCCTGACGAGCCCGTCCACCAGCGACAGCGCGCCGGGCATGGCCACACCCACCGTCGCGCGGATGGCGAGTTCGCGCTCGGCTTCATCAACCAGCGCGCCAACCGACTCCACCGTCGCTCCGTAGTCGCCGGCCGGCGTCGCGCGTCGGCGGCGCAACACGAACTTCCCCGCGTCGTCGAGCGCCGCGAGCTCGATCTTCGTGCCGCCCAAATCGATCCCGATCCTCATTCGCCGCGATGGTACCTTGTAAGGCGCGCCCTGCAGCGAGGTCGGCGAATACCGATGGTTTCCGCGTCGCGCCGGGTTCACTCTCCAAGGGCGAAAATCCGCGAGGCAACAACATGGGCGAGCTGGACTGGGGTTCGATGTGGTCGCTGCAACACGCGCTCGAGGTGGCGATCCGCGGCACGGTGGTGTACCTCGCGCTCTTTGCGGCGATGCGGCTCATCCCGCGGCGCACGATCGGCGGCATGGGCGCCTCCGACCTGCTGGTGATTGTGCTGATCGCCGACGCGGTGCAGAACGCGATGGCGGGTGGCTACGAATCGATCAGCGACGGCCTGCTGCTCGCGGCGGTGATCATCGGCTGGGCATCGCTGATCGACTGGCTCGACTACCGGTTTCCCGCCTGGCACCTGGTCGGGGCACGCGAGATCGCACTGGTGCAGGACGGACGCATCCTGCGCAAGAACCTGGCGCGCGAGCAGATGAGCGAGGACGATCTGATGTCGCAGCTGCGGCTGAACGGTGTGGCCGACATCGCGAAGGTGCGCCAGGCGTTCCTCGAACCCGAAGGGCACGTGAGCGTGATCCTGTCGGCAGGCCCGCCGCGGCGCCCGCGCCACCGCGGCGCCGGCTAGCTAGCGGCCCGGCGCATTGCCTTCGATGAGGTCCAGCTGAAGCACCGGGAACCGGCTGCCATCGCCCGCGTCGATGGCGGGCACGTCGGCGCGCTCGTTCAGGATCTCGAAACCCGCCGCGATCCAGCCCCGGCCCCGTGTGCGCTCGCGGTTGAAGCGCAGGGTGTAGTCGCCGTCGCCCGCGCGCGCGTGATAGCTCGATTGCATCTCGAAGGTTGATTCGGGCAGCAGGAAGGAATCGCCGCTGCCCGAAGAATCGTTGCCGGGGACGAAGAGGTACGTCCCGCTGGCCTGGCTCGCGTCGTAGTCGGACGCCTGCGTGAGCGCCAGGGGCTGGGCGGCCTCGGTCAACACGCGCACGCCGATGACCATCGGCGCGCCCGCCGTTCCCGGCATCAGGCGCATCACCGTGCCCAGGACCAGCGGCCCGCCCGCGATCGTTCGCCAGCCGAGCAGCTCGCCGATCTCGATGCCGTCCGCGTCCGCGCCCATGGCCTGGAAACCCAGCCCCGTGGCGCTGGCGTCGGTCAGCCAGAGGTAGCGGCGCGTCGATTCGCCGAAACGCGCGCGCGCCTGCTCGTCGATCGATTTCGAGCTCACGTTGACCGCGCGCAAGCGGCCGGTCTCGACCCCGACGCCGACACCGCGCACCAGGATCTCGTGCAATCCCACCCACACCTCGAGTCTTGTGCCGGCGACGTGGCGGCGTGCCGCGCGCTGTTCGCTCTTGTCCCGGAAGGCACGTTGCAGCTGGTCGAGCAGGGCCACATGCTCCTCGATGCGGAAGTCGGAAGCACAACCGTGCTGCGGTACGACACGGCCCTGGTGCAACGATTCGATCACCTCGCGGCGGCGGCGCTCGAGCGGCGCCAGCGGCAGGTAGAGCGATGCGCCCCCATCGGCGCGCGCGCCCTCGCGCAGGCCCGCGTCCTGGTCGAGGTCCACACGCAAAGCGGCGCCTTCGCCCGCCTGCGCCTCGCCGTGCAGCGCGCCGCACCAGTCCCAGAGCCAGGCATCGAGCAGCTCGAGCTGGGTGCGTGTAAGGCTGCCGGTGGCGAAGCGATCGAGCAGCAGCGCGCGGAAATACAGCGCCTCCAGCGTCGTGGCGCGGCCGCGGCCATCGGCCACCCAGTTCAGGATCGCGCGCTGGCGTCCGCGAGTCATCGCATGGCTCAGGACATCGTGGACGACGGTGTAGTCGGGACGTTGCCGCATGGGCGCCCATTTCAGTGCCTCGGCCCAGTGGTGCAGGGTGAGGGCGGCAATGCGTTCGCCCAATGCCGCATCGGCATGGGCATCGGCGCGCATCGCCTCGGAAAGGCGCGCGCCCATCTCCGCCAGGCCGCCATGCTGGCGGTAGATCCACGCGGTGGTCGCCTGGTTCTCCTCGTTCCAGGCCAGGGACGTGGCGAGCAGCTCCCGCTTGCTGCGCGCGACGCCGGTGTCGAGTGCGGTGGCCAGATCCAGCAGGCGCGCTGCGGCACTGCCGACTCCGGGCGCAAGCAATGCCCCGTTGAGCTCGCGCCGCGCGCGCTCGAAATCGGCGCGCCCGTCCGGGCGATGGAAATGGCGGGAGATGGCGTGCATGGCCGTGCCTAGCGCAGGGCGCGGTGGAAATCGGCGGCCATCACCTCGGCGGTGAGGTCCCACGACGCCTGGATCCAGTTGGGCAAGTGCGGCCAGGGGCCGTAATTTTCATCCGGCTTCCACCCGGCCTTGCCACCAAAGAGTGGTTCGCCCGGCGCGAGGGCGCGGCCAAGGCGCTGCACCTCGGGCCATTGGGGACTCGCGGCGTGGGCATCGCGAAAGGCGCGTGCGCCGGCGACATAGCCATCGCGATCGCGACCGAGGAAAAGCAGCTCGAGGCGCGCGAGCCAGAGCGCGGATTCCCGCGGCGCCTCCTCGATCGCCAGGCCGAGCAATTCGAGCGCGAGTTCCGCCCGCTGGTCCTCGAAAAACAGGCGCGCGGCCTTGACCACTGCGGGGACGTCGCGCAGGCCCGCAGCGTTGAGCGCGATGCCGGGGAACCGCGCCGCGATGTAGCGCTCGCGGATGCGGCGGCGGCGCGGCGCAAAGGTGCGTGGATCGTCGTGCAGGGAATGGTGCGATTGAGCGGCGCGATCACCTTCCCATTCGAGCATCGACAGCTCGGGCGTGGTCTGTGCGGCAGCCAGCATGCGTGCGAGGTCCACACCCTCCGGGTTCGGCATCGCGCGGCGGCGATGGATGAAGGCGAACGGATTCATGTTGTTCAGCGCCATGACTGCTCCTTCAGCGGCCGTGGCGGCCACCGGTACGCGTACCGACGTCGTTGATGACGCTCGCCGAGACCATCACGGCCGAGGTGAACGAGACGAAGGCCAGCGCCAGGACAAGCTTTCTCATGCGGTGCCTCCTCGACAGTGGTCCCACTATCACCCGGTGGCAGCCACTTTTCAGTCGGCTGCGGCCGACCTTGACGTAGGAACATGGGAAGATCGAGGCATGAATCTGCCGATCATCGCCACCGTGGGGGTGGGCCTCCTGGTCGACCAGTATTGGACGCCCCACGGGCAGCTCGCCGTGAACCTCTTCGCGTGGGGCGTGTTCGCGGCTCTCTGGATACGCAGCTCGCCACAGCGCCGCCCCGCCCTGGCCGCGTGCCTGGTCATCGCAACCGTCGGCGAGGTTTTCCTGTCGCTGGTCTGGGGGCTGTACACCTACCGGCTGGACAACATCCCCCTCTTCGTGCCGGCGGGCCACGTGTTGCTGTTTTATCTCGGCATGGAAATCGCCGATCGCCTGCCCGAGCATTCGGAATGGGTGGTCGCGGCGGTGGCGGCGCCGGTAGTGGCGATCTTCGCCTGGAGCGGGCGCGACACCCTCGGCCCGCTGCTGTACGCGCTTTTCATCGCGTGTTTGTGGCTTTCGCCCTCACGGCGGCTGTACGCAACGATGTTTGTGCTCGCCCTTGCGATGGAGCTCTACGGCACGTGGCTGGGCAACTGGGTATGGGCGCGTGAGGTGCCGTGGCTGGGGCTCACCACCAACAACCCGCCGCTCGCGGCGGGCGCCTTCTACTGCGTGCTCGACCTGCTGGTGGTGAGCCTCACCAGAATCGGTGTTTCTCCCGCGAAGCTTGCTACCCGGCGAGCCCGGGCTTGAATCCGAGCGTTGCCTCGCACCAGGCGGCGACCTGCAGCGCGCGTTCGTCGCCGCGATACCCACCCACGATCTGCAGACCCAGCGGCAAG
Source organism: Burkholderiales bacterium (assembly GCA_038203035.1). Classification (GTDB taxonomy): domain Bacteria; phylum Pseudomonadota; class Gammaproteobacteria; order Burkholderiales; family Usitatibacteraceae; genus Usitatibacter. The sequence continues at coordinate 22,503 of JBBREI010000009.1, read as the reverse complement.
CCCTTCGGACCGCGCCCCGTGGGGATGTTCACGGCCGGCATGCCGGCCTGGGTCCAGAGCGAACAGAACGAGGCATCGCCGGTGTTCGCGAGGCCTTCGGGCGCCTCGCCGGCGGCCGGCAACGTGACGATCGCGTCGAAGCGATCGAACATGGCCTTGAACCAGTCGCGGTAGGCCTCGCGCCTGGCGAGCGCCCGCGTGTATTGCTCCGGGGTCACCTTGTGGCCACGGTCGAGGATCTCGATCAACGGCGGCGACAGGCGGATGCGGTGGCGGGATTCGATCAGCAGGAAGCTCTTCACCGCGTCGCGCGACATGATGACCATGGCGTTGTCCCACGCGTCGTCGAAGAGCTTCGGCAGGTTCACTTCCTTGGCCTGCGCGCCGGCCTGCGAAAGGGCGCCCACGCAGTCATCGAAATGCGCGCGCTGGTAGTCGGCGGCGAGGCTCCACTTCTGCGTGCGGACCACGGCGATGCGCGGCATGTGTTCCATCGGCTCGAGCGGCACGCGCAGCATGTGCACCGGGCCCGGCACCGAGGTGGCCTCGTCGCGTGCGTCCTGGCCCATGAGGCAGGCGCCGAACCACGCGGCATCCGCCACGGAACGCGCGAAGACGCCGACGGTATCGAGCGTGGGGGCGAACGGGTGCACACCGGTGCGCGAGATGGCGCCGAAACTCGGCTTGTAGCCCACCACGCCGCAGAAAGCCGCCGGCCGGATCACCGAGCCCAGCGTCTGTGTGCCAATGGCCACCGGAACAAAGCCGGCGGCCACGGCGGCGGCCGAGCCGCTCGACGACCCACCCGGTGAATGCGCGGGGTTCCAGGGGTTGCGGGTCTTGCCCGCGCTGCGATAGGCGAATTCCGTCGTGACGGTTTTGCCCATCACCAGCCCACCCAGGGCCTCCAGGCGTCGCACCACCCAGGCCGAGAGGCTGGGGACGTTGTTGTAATAGATTCGCGTGCCCATGCGCGTGGGGATGCCGCGCGTGTTGATGATGTCCTTCACCCCCACCGGGATGCCATAAAGGGGAAGGTCGGCCAGGATGCCGCCGGCGCGTTCCTCGGCATCGGCCATCGCGCGTTGCGGGTCGAACCATTCCCAGGCCTGGACGCGTGGTTCCAGCGCCGCGATCCTGGCAGAGCAGGATGCGACGTAATCCTGGACGGTGGCGCGGCCTTCGCGGTAGGCGCGCAGGGCTTCGGTGAGCCCGAGCGGGAAAAGATCCATTTTTTCGAGTTTTAGAGGCAAGAACGTGGTTTTTCCAACGTTCGGCGCTTGCTGCACCACGTTGGAACGCCATTTTGCCGGTCCGCCGGTGCGAATACTAGCTCACTGCCGCTTTCAACGCGTCCACGCCGGCCTGCGCAACGATCTCATCGTCGGACGCCTTCACCCCGGAAACCCCAACTGCGCCAATGACTTGGCCATCAATTTCGAGCGGTACGCCGCCTTGCAGGACGGCCATTCCCTGGGTGATCGAAAGGAAGGCAAATCGGCCGTTGTTCACCGATTCCTCGAGCAAACGCGACGGTCTTTTCCACGCCACTGCCGCGCGGGCCTTCTGGATGGCCGTATCGAAGCTCGAGGTCTGGGTGCCGTCCAGGCGTTGGACCAGGATCGCGTGGCCACCTTCGTCCACGACGGCGATTACAACTCGCCACCCGTTCCGTTGAGCCTGCGCTTCGCTCGCGGACATTGCGATGCGCGCTGCTTCCAGCGTGAGGGACTTCTTGACGGGGAGGACGAGAGCCATGGCGGTGAGAGAGGGGGCGGGTCTTCGAGCGGATGATCATAACCCGCGCCCGATTCGCCGCTGCCGCCGCCGTGGCGCGCGCGCTCGCGTTCCTCGAAGCGCTCCATCGCGCGGAACATGTCGTGGCAGAGCAGCAGCAGCTCGCGGCCCAGTTCCGAAGGCTCGATGCGCCGCTCGCGGATCACGGTGACGGGGCCGCCGAGCGTATCCGAGAGCTTGCGCAGCATGCACGACACCGTGGGTTGCGCGAGCGAGAGCTCCTCGGCGGCGCGTGTGACGCTCCCCAGGCGGACACTCGCCTCGAAAGCCATGAGCTGGGGAAGGAATCCGTGCCTGAAAAATCGTCGCAGTCGCGCGCGTGCCATGGAAGTGCTCCTCGTCTCGTTGGCCATCCCGCGGCCCGCGTCCCGAAACGGGCGCGAGCGCGGCCTTTGCCCCGGTCGTGACGAAGATCCAAACGAAAAGACCTTTGCCGCGACTGGCAAAGGTCTGGCTAACGAGCAGCCCCTGGAGGGACTGTCGCCGGACACGCCGGAGCACACGCACAACATGCCCGGACTGACGACGTGGCCGTTAAAGCTACTCCCCTTTGAGGGCGGTCCCGAAGATTCAAGCGGAACCAGACCCCATCTTATGGGAAGAATTTCGATGGGCAAATCATTATTTGCAATGGGCATCCGACATTCGAATGGCGCCATGCGAAATCGCCATCACAGTCCGGATGCCGCTCGACGATCATGGATCCACTCTCGAGGCCGCCGTCAGGCGTGCGGCCACAAGGGGGAGTAGCCCACGAACACCGTAGCGGCCGTCATCACGGGTGGCAGTCCATCGCGCCCCGGCCCTGCGCGCGGCGTGCAACGCGCCGCGGGGCGAGACCCTTGCCGGACAGGCAAGGACCCTTTCGCCCAGCCCTTCCCGAGCTGCAACTCGAACCACTGAGGGGAGTCCGGGATGGAAATTCTTTCGATGCAATTCCTTTCGAGCCTGCTGGCGATTGTGGTCATCGACCTCGCGCTGGCCGGCGACAACGCCATCGTGATCGCGCTGGCCGCGCGCAACCTGCCCCCGCAGGAACGCCGGCTCGCAATCATCTGGGGCACGGTGGGCGCGGTGGGCGTGCGCATCGTGATGACCATGGCCGTGGTCTGGCTGCTGGGAATCCCCGGCCTGATGGCCGCCGGCGGCGTGATCCTGGCCTGGATCGCATACAGGCTGATGCGCCCGCAGCACGACGCGGGACCCGACATCAAGGCCGCCGCGGGCTTCTGGCCGGCGATGCAGACCATCGTGATCGCCGACGCCGCCAGGGGGCTCGACAACGTGCTCGCCGTGGCGGGTGCGGCCCACGGCTCGTTCGTGCTGGTGGTGCTGGGCCTGGTGATCAGCGTGCCGATCGTGGTCTGGGGATCGACGCTGGTCCTCAAGTGGATCGAGCGCTACCCATGGATCGTGCAGGTGGGCGTCGCCGTCCTGGCCTTCACCGCCGCGCAGATGATCCTGGGCGAGCCGGTCTTCAAGGACTATTTCGCCGCCCACCGCCCGCAGGCATTCGCCGTATATGCCGCCATGTTCATCGCGATCTTCGGGTTGGGCTTCGCCCAGCGCCGCCGCACCGAGCAGGCCGCCTGAAACCACCACGTCCAGAGGAGAGAGCCATGAAGAAAGTCCTGATCCCGGTCGACGGAAGCCCCGAAAGCCTTGCCGCCGTGCGCGCCACCATGCGCGAAGGCCCTTCCGCGGTTGATCGCATCGACCTGCTGAACGTGCAGCCGCTGCTTCACCGCCACATCTCGCGCTGGGTCGCCCCGGCGCAGCGCGAAGCCTGGCGCGCGGAACGCAGCGCAGCGGCGCTTGCGCCCGCCCGGGCGCTGCTGGAATCCTCGGGCTTCGACTGGACGGCCCACGCCGCCGCGGGGCCCGTGGCTGCCACCATCTCACGCACGGCCAAGGCGCTGCGCAGCGACGAGATCGTCATCGGCGCGGCACGGCGCGGACCCTTCGGGCGCGCCTTCGCCAATTCGGTGAGCACGCAACTGCTGGAGACCTCCGGCGTGCCGGTGCGCGTCATCCCGACGGTCGAGGCGCCGATGTTCCAGCGCATCGCACTTCCCGCGGGGCTGGGGATCATCGCGCTGCTGCTGCTGGCTGATGAGTGACGGACCCATTCAGGGCCGTCCAAGCACCTCGCGAACGACAGACCAGTTCAGGGCCGTCGAAGCAGCTCGCGAACGACAGACCAATTCAGGGAACGCCGATTTCCGCCGATGCCACGCCGATGGCCGCCGATAAAAGCAAAAAAGAATGGTTCGTGGCCAATTCAAGCCATGGCACGAAACCCATAGGTCTTTTAAGTTCGCGGGGTGCCTCGGCGGCAATCGGCGTGGCATCGGCGGAAATCTGCGTTCCCTGAAGTAGTCCCCTGAAGTAGTACGTCGAGCAAGGGGGGATGTGGGAAAATCCCGCCATGCGCCTCCCCACCCGAGCAGTCTTCGCCGCGATTTTCCTGTCCGCCGCCGGCCTCATCGCCACGGCGATTTTCTATTTCCAGGAGCAGCTGGGCCTGCAGCCTTGCCCCATGTGCATCCTTTCGCGCTACTGCTTCATCGTGATCGCAGCCGTGGCGCTGGCCGCCGCCATCCACGGGCCGCGCGGGGCATTCCTCAAGGCGTATTCGGCCGTCATCGCGCTCTTCGCCGTGGTGGGGATAGGCATCTCGGTGCGCCATTCGTACCTGCAGCACTTCCCGCCGGCGATGGAAACCTGCGGCACCGACCTCGACTTCCTCATCAACACGTTGCCGTTGGGCAAGGCGCTGCCGAAGATCTTCCAGGGCACCGGCAGTTGCTCGTCCGTAGACTGGAAGATGTTGGGCCTGTCGATCCCGGAATGGGCGCTGGCCTGGTTCGTGGTCTTCGGCGCTGGCGCGTTGTGGGTGGCGCTGCGCAAGCCGGAACGAAAAAACGCCGCGTGAACGCGGCGTTTTCCCTTGCAACGGGTGCGGCGGGTTACTTGAGGCCCAGGATGCCCTTGGCCTTGCCCAGCGTGTCGACCGATTCCTGGTGCTTGCCGGCCTTGTGCAGGGCTTCGCCGTCGGCGCGCAGCTTGGCCACGTCCTTGGCCTGCGCTTCGGTGAGCTTCGGCTTCTTGGCCAGGGCGTCGTCGATTTGCTTCATGTCCTTCGGGCAATGCATGGCGAAGGCGGTGGCCGACGCAAACAGCAGCGTGGCGGCGAGGGCGAGAATGCGTTTCATGGTTATCTCCTGGGGCGGTTGGGGGGAAAAGCGCGTGAAGTCTACTTCAACCGCGTGAACAACGCACCGCGGCCACTTATTCCTGTTCAATTCGCGCCCTGGAGCCCGCGGACCCCGTCCCAGAGCAGCCTGGCGCCAACCACCACCAGGATGGTGTAGCAGATGCGGTAGAACAGGGCTTCCGGGATGCGGCGCATCACGTTCACGCCCATCCAGATCCCCAGCGGCGCCAGGGGTATGAGCACCAGCGAGGTCGTGAGGTTGCGCGCGTCGAAGAGCCCCAGCCAGGCATAGGGCACCAGCTTCACGAAGTTGATCACCGCGAAGAAAACGACCGTCGTGCCCACCATCAGCGACTTTTCCATCCTGAGCGGCAGGATGTAGATCGATAGTGGCGGCCCGCCCGCATGGGCCACGGTGCTGGTGACCCCCGAAAACACGGAGCAGACGAATCCCTTGCGTTGCGACGGCAGCGCGGCTTGCAGGTTTGCCCGGTACGCGTACCGGTGCAGCACGAATCCCAGCGCCATGGCGCCCAGCAGGATTCGGATCACCGATTCGTCGAAATACCGGAAGCCAAGCGCGCCCAGCAACACACCCAGCACGCCGCCGGCAAGGATGGTGCGCAGCACCGCCTTGTTCCAGGTGCCGCGATAGGCCCACAGCCCCGCCAGGTCCATCACGCACAGGATCGGCAGCAGGATCGCGGCGGCCTGCGGGATCGGGATCGTGAGCGCGATCAGCGGCGTGGCGAACATGCCGGCACCGCTGCCGAAGCCGCCCTTCGAGATGCCCACCAGCAGGATGGACGGTATCGCGGCGGCGTAGAACCACGGATCGGTGATCACGCGATCGTGCGCAGGTCCTGGATCGGGTCGCCCTTCAGCCCGCCGGCGGCTTCCAGCCGCAGGATGTCGGCGGCCACGTCGCCCGCTGCCCGAAGGACCCCATCGGCCTTCATCGCGCGGAATTTCTCGACGTCGGCGAACTGCTCGGCGGTTGCGCCGCGCACGGTCTCCTGCATTCCGGTGTCGATCACGCCCGGCGCCAGGCTCGACACCTCCACCGCCATGCCCCGCGTTTCACATTCGAGCGCCACCACGCGCGAGGCCATGTCGAGCCCCGCCTTGGCGGTGCAATACGCGCTCCAGCCGAAGATGGGACGGCGCGCGGCGCCCGAGGAGATGTTGATGATCCGCCTGAGTGCCACCGGTTGCGTCGCGCGCAGGAAGCGGCGCATCAGCAGCATCGGCCCCAGCAGGTTCACCACGATGTTGCGCTCGATGTCGTGCGGCGATACCTCATCCAGCGCGCCCACCGGGGGGATCACGCCGGCGTTGTTGATCAGCACCGCCTTGCCATAGGTGTTGCCGGCGATGTGGCGCTCGACGGCATCGCAGGCACGTTCAATCGCAGAGGTATCACCGAGATCGAGCTCGATACACGTGCCGCCCTTGATCGGCCCCGACGGCGCGCGCGTGAGGGCGACCAGGTCGTTGGCCGGGTCGTTGGCGATCTGCCCGGCGAGGGCGAGGCCCAGGCCCCGGGTTGTTCCGGTGACGATATAGAGGTTTTTCATGTGGCGAGTATGCCGCGAAGTCGGGGTGGAGAAATCCGGTCGCCGCCCGCCATGGTAAAAACGCGGTCATGAGTGAAAACAAATCCCAGGGCGTGGTGATCGTCACCGGCGGCGGCCGGGGCATCGGCGCATCCACCGCAAGGCTGGCCGCGCAGCGCGGCTACGAGGTCTGCATCAACTTCCACAGCAACGAGGCCCGCGCCCTGCGCGTGGTCGACGAGGTACGCGATGCCGGCGGACGCGCGATCGCCGTGCGCGGCGACGTATCGAGCGAAGCCGATGTGGTGCGGCTCTTCGACGAAACCACCCGGCAATTCGGCGCCGTGACCGCGCTCGTGAACAACGCCGCCATCCTGGAGCGGCAGGCACGCCTGGACGACATGGAGACCGAGCGCTTCGAGCGTGTCTTCGCAACCAACATCACCGGCTCCTTCCTCTGCGCGCGCGAAGCGGTGCGCCGCATGTCGACGCGCCATGGCGGGCGCGGCGGCGCGATCGTGAACGTCTCGTCCATCGCATCGCGCCTGGGATCACCCGACGAATACATCGACTACGCCGCCTCCAAGGGGGCGATCGACGCGCTCACCATCGGCCTGGCGAAGGAAGTGGCGCAGGAAGGCATCCGGGTCAACGCCGTGCGCCCCGGTGTGATCTACACCGAAATCCATGCCGGCGGCGGGGAACCGGCGCGCGTCGACCGCGTCAAGTCGGCGGTGCCGATGAAACGCGGCGGCCAGCCCGAAGAAGTGGCGCGCGCCATCCTGTGGCTGCTCTCGGAGGAAGCCAGCTACTGCACCGGCTCCTTCATCGACGTCGCCGGGGGGCGCTGAAGGCCATGGAAACATCCACCGGAATCACGATTTCGCGCCGCGGCGCCGTGCTCGCCATCGGTTTCGACCGCCCGCAGAAAAAAAACGCACTCACCGCCGCGATGTATTCCGCCATGGCCCATGCGCTGGGCGAAGCGGGCGCCGACGACTCCGTCCGCGTGGTGCTGTTCCACGGCAGCCCCGATGTTTTCACGGCCGGCAACGACCTCGAGGATTTCATGGAACGCCCGCCCGGCGCCGAAGACGCGCCGGTGTTCCGCTTCCTGCTGGCGGTAGCGCGTTTCGACAAACCGCTGGTGGCCGCGGTCAACGGGCCCGCCGTCGGGCTTGGCACCACGCTGCTGCTGCATTGCGACCTCGTGTATGTCGCGGACAATGCGCGTTTCTCGATGCCGTTCACACAGCTGGGGCTGGTGCCCGAGTTCGGATCGAGCTACCTGCTGCCCCTTGTCGCGGGACGCCAGTGCGCGGCCGAGCTGCTGCTGCTCGGCGAACCCTTCGATGCGCAGAAGGCGCTTGCCGCCGGCTTCGTCACCCGGGTATTGCCCCCTTCCGGGACGCTGGAGGCCGCGTGGAGCGCCGCGGAGAAGCTGGCGCGCCTGCCGGTGAATTCGGTGCGGATCACGCGTGCGCTGCTGCGCGGCGCGCACCACGAGGCGATCGAGCGCCAGATGCGTGAGGAAAGCGCGCACTTCCGCCGCATGCTCGGCGAGCCCGCGGCCAGGGAAGCGATCGCGGCGTTTTTCGCCCGGCGGAAGCCCGATTTTTCGGGACTTTGACCGGGACCACGCACCCCAGCTCCGATACATTGGTGGAATGTTCGGTAACCCAACGGCAAATATCCTTCGGCGATAATGGGCCCATGAAAGCGACCCTTCTCGCCCTCGCGCTTTCGGGCGCCCTTGCGGCCGGCGCCTCGCAGATCGTGCCCGCCACACCCATCCCCTTCGAACCCGTGAACCTGCGCATGACGGTCGACGGCTGCGCATTCGCGCCCACCACCGTGCGCGTGCGCGCCGACGGCAACACGCTGAAGGTCACGCAGCACATGAACAACTGCCTCGTCCCGGGCCCGGTCGAAATCGCCGATGTCCGCCTCGGCTCGCTGGCCGCGGGCAGCTACCGCGTGGAGGTCTTCGCCTCGCAGGACAGCAGCGGCACGCCCGCCGAGGCACTTGTTTTCCAGGTCGTCCCGCGTCCGGAAGCCGCGGTGTTCCCGCCGCCCGCGCGCCCGATCACGGACTATTCGGGCCTCTGGGGCAACACGCAGGAATCGGGTTGGGGGCTCTCGCTGCACCAGTCGGCCACCGACGTGATGTTCGGCGCGCTTTTTGTCTACGACGACACAACGGCGCCCGAGTGGTTCACCTTCCAGGGCGGGCGCTGGGAAAGCGCCACGCGCTGGACCGCGATGGTCTACCGCACCACGGGTCCGTTCTACGCGGCGCCCACGTTTGACCCGCGCCTGGTGCTGATCCAGTCCGCCGGCGCGGCGACGATCGATTTCCAGCAGGCTGCGGGCCAGGAAGGCCGCGCGCGCCTGAGCTACACCGTGGACGGCCGCCAGGTCGAGAAGGTGATCACCCGCACGCCGATGTAGCGCGCGCGGGCTTTCACAACACGTCGAAGGTCCACGACCCTTTCACGAAGATTTCCGATTGCCGGGTGCGCACCCCGGCTTCGGGATCGCGCACGCGGCCCACGGTGGCGCCCACGTACAGCGTGGCGCCGATGCCGCGCCGGTGCCCGTACACGATCGAGAGCGTGTCCGAGTTGTCGCGTGCCGAAACCGGCTGCTGCCACAACGAGGCCGCGCGCCGGGTCGACGATTCCTGCCAGATCGCCCGCAGGCTGTCGCGCGCGGTGAAATGCCAGATCGCAATCACCTGCTGCGCGCGCTGCAGCAATATCCGCCGCGAACCCTCGACGCCTTCGATCGCGTCGATGGTGTCGTTGTCGAGCGCACCGTGAGGTCGGGCGTGATCGCCAGGTGGCGCGCGTCGGGAAGCGCATCCAGCCCCGTGAGCGGCTCGTTGAGGCAGAGGAAGCAATTCTGGTCGCGCGGCAGCTTGCTGGTGGAGAAGCGATAGCGCTGGTCGCGCGGGTAGTTGCGCAACACCATCGTGCTCCATTGCCTCGAAGGCGGATCACCGTAGCGCAGGGAAGAAAACGGAATGCGGAATTCCACCGCCCAGCCGCCTTCGAACGGCGCCGTGGCGACCTCGAAGTCGAAGTCGGGTGAAAAGTCCTCGGCCCCGCTGTCCTCGTTGTAGAGGCCGTCGCCGATCGCCCCGCGAGGGTTCACGCGGAAGAAGTGCGCGAACTTGCGGTTACCCACCGGATCGATGAAAAGGACAATCATGTAGCGCGCCTCGGTGCGCAAGCGCGCCTGCACCTCGGCTTGCGGGAAAAGCTCCCAGAACCGGTCGAGCGCCTTCGCGCGTTGCCACGCGGGCTCGTCGATGCGCCCGTCGACCGCGATGCGCTCGCCGGGGTTAAGCTTAAGGGCTTGCACCGCGTGGGCCGGCGCAAACGAAACCAGCCCGCACACCATCCCCGCGACTCCCAGGCCCCTTGCAAGTTTCCTCATTGTTTTCAAGTATTTTGAGATCAGGCCGCAGGTTGGCGACCGGCCATGCCTGGCGCAACCGGGATGTGACCAAACGCGCAACAAACGGGGCAGGTTGCGTTGTGCGCCGCAGCAAAGCGGCGTATATTCCGCCCCCTACAAGATGAATGCCGTAACCGCCGCTCCGGTCCACTCGAAGTCGTCACACGCCCACGGGGGCACCGCCTTGGTCCTCGGGGCCATCGGCGTGGTTTTTGGCGACATCGGGACCAGCCCGCTCTACGCCCTCAAGCAGGCCTTCAGCCCCCAGTACGGAATCCCGCTCACGCACGACAACGTGCTGGGCATCCTGTCGCTCATGGTCTGGTCGATGGTGTGGGTCATCACCATCAAGTACCTCTTCGTGATGATGCGCGCCGACAACAACGGCGAAGGCGGGGCGCTCTCGCTGCTCGCCCTGTCGCTGCGCGGCATCAAGGGCAATCCCAGGCTCAAGTGGACCGTGATCTCGCTCGGCATCTTCGGCGCCGCGATGTTCTACGGCGACAGCATGATCACGCCCGCGATCACCGTGATGTCGGCGATGGAGGGGCTGCAGGACTACTCGCCGGCGCTCAAGCCCTACGTGATCCCCGGGACCGTCGCCGTGATCGCCTTGCTGTTCCTGATCCAGCGGCACGGCACCTCGAAGGTGGGCACCTTCTTCGGACCGGTGATGATCCTGTGGTTCCTCACGCTCGCCGTGCTCGGCATCGCGCAGGTCGTCAAGAACCCGTCGGTGCTGGCGGCGCTCAAGCCCGAGTACGCCGTGGACTTCATCTTCGCCAACCCGGTGGCGGGATTCTTCGTGCTGGGCGCAGTCTTCCTCGTGCTGACCGGCGGCGAATCGATCTACACCGACATGGGCCATTTCGGAAAACGCCCGATCCGCATCGCCTGGATCTTCGTCGTGTTCCCGGCGCTGCTGCTCAACTACTTCGGCCAGGCAGCGTTCGTGCTCTCGGTGCCGAGCGCGATCGAGAACCCGTTCTACCGCATGGTGCCCGAATGGGGCCTGCTGCCGATGGTGGTGCTGGCCACGTGCGCGGCGGTGATCGCCTCGCAGGCCGTGATCACCGGCGCCTTCTCGATGACGCGCCAGGCGATCCAGCTCGGGTACATCCCGCGCCTGGAGATCCTGCACACCTCGGAGCGCGCGATCGGGCAGATCTACATGCCGTTCGTGAACTGGGTCATGTGCATCTCGGTGATCCTGCTGGTCTTCGGCTTCCAGACCTCGACCAACATCGCAAGCGCCTACGGCATCGCGGTCACCGCCACGATGGTGATCGAGTGCCTGCTCGCCATGGTCGTCGCGCGCCTCATCTGGAAGTGGTCCTTCCCGATGGTGATTCTGGTGTTCGGCAGCTTCCTCGTGGTCGACGCGATCTTCCTCGCCTCCAACGCCACCAAGTTCTTTGACGGCGGCTGGTTCCCGCTGCTGGTCGGCCTGGCCATCTTCGCGCTCCTCATGACGTGGAAGCGCGGGCGCGCGCTGCTGCTGCGCCGGCTCTCGGAGCAGGGCATCCCGCTCAAGCCGTTCCTGGAGGGGCTCTCGGCGCACCCGCCGCTGAAGGTGCAGGGCACGGCGATTTTCATGACCGCCGCCGCCGACGCGGTGCCAAACGCGCTGCTGCACAACCTCAAGCACAACAAGGTGCTGCACGAAAAAACCGTGTTCCTCACCATCATCACGCACGACGTGCCGTTTGTGCCGATGGAAGACCGCGTGCAGTTCGAGCCGATCCTCAAGGGCTTCTACCGCATCGAGGCATGGTACGGCTTCAAGGAGCAGCCCGACATCGACGAGATCCTGGACTCGTGCCGGGTTCGCTACGGGCTCAACTTCGACGTGATGGATACCTCGTTTTTCCTGTCCCGCGACACTGTCATCCCCACCAGCGACCGCCCGGGCATGGCCCTGTGGCGCGACCACGTGTTCGCCTGGATGACGCGCAACTCCACCCGCGCGACGGATTTCTTCAACATCCCGGCCAACCGGGTGGTTGAACTGGGGACCCACGTCGAAATCTAAGGGGCGTGGATAACACTCTCCAGGCCGTCCGATCCAGCCCGCCGGCGGTGGTTGCGGTGATCGGCGCGGCGCTTGCCATCATCGTCCTGTGTGGTGTCGCGGTCGCGGCGATGCTCGGCTGGGTGCCGGATCGCCGTGGCGCGCCCACTACCTCACCGTCGCCCCTGCCCGTGCCCAACGCTGCCCGCATCGGCGCCGATCTGGGACTGGGGCCGGGTGAGTCGGTCGTGAGCCCGGCGGAAATCGTCGCCGCAACCGCCAATGCGAGACCGTTGATGCCGGAATACGTCGCTCCGCCAGCCCCTCTTCCCGCGGCATCGCCCTACGTGGCTCCTGCCTACCGGCAGGGGCAACCCTACCGGCAGGGGGCGCCGCCGGTGCCCGCGGAGCCGCCGTACACACCGCGCGCCTATTTGCCGCAACGCTCGCTGCCGCCGCATCGCGAGGTGCCGGCCGCGCCAATGGCTTCCGCCCCGGTCACACCGCGCTACATGCGCAATCGCCCACACCCCACCGATTCCAACGACCCCTGGCCGAACTGAGGCCACAAGGCGCGGCCCATGGGGCCCTCAGGAAGCCTGGGCGGGCACGAACTCGAAGCGCACCCCGGAGGGCCCGGTAAAGATGAGGCGACCGCCCTCGCGCGTGACGCGCCCGCCGATTGCGGCGGCCAGGCGGTTTTCGATTTCGCCCTCGATGCCGGTGCATCCGCGCTTCGTGGTGGCGACGGGGCCCACGCGCAGCTCGCCCGCATCCAGGCTCCACGCGCCGTTCATGAGGTTGCAGCCGGTAAAGCCGGTTAAGCGCCCTTCGCGCACGAATTCCAGCCGCGGGAGCATGCGCGGGTCCGGGTTGCCTTCCACCACGCCGATCCAGCGCGTGCCGGCCAGCGATTCGGCCAGCACGGTCGCGGGCCGCGTGGCCATCTGCGCGGGTGCCGCCACCGGCCCGGGCGCCACCGCGCAGGCGGCGATTGCCAGCACACACGGTGCCGCCAGGATCCTGGCCATCATCACTTCGGCGCCTCCGCGGGTGGGTCCGAGCGCAACTTGAGGCTGCCCGCCGAACCGCTCATGGTCATCAGATCCACCGTGATCGAGTAACTCGAAACGCCCTGCAGCACCTCGAGCAGGTGCACCTCGCTGGCCTGGGCGGACGGGTCACACGCTCGCGTGCCCCGGTCGATCTTGCCCATCACCACCGCCCTGGCGCCCACCGTATCCTGGACAAAGCGGCTGGCGATCCGGTTGCATCCGCCGAAGCCCTCCATCCGGCCATCCCCGAAACGCACGAACGGCTGCTCTCCGGCCAACGGCAGGTCCAGCTGGATCACCCATTTGGTACCGAGGAACGGCTTGGGCGGCGGGTCCTTCTTCTGCAGGTTGCCGCAGGACGCCAGCAGGAGCGCGGCGGTGGCGACGGCGAGGATCGTTTTCATCGGTGCCTTTCAGTCTCTCATCAGGAAATCGAGTGCATCACTCACCAGGTCCACCAGCTCGACGCCGGCCGCAACGTTGGATTCGCCGCGCCCGGAATTGCCCCTTTCGATCTGCGCGATCCTGCGTTCGATGCGTTTGCCCGCGAGCAGCCCGTCGACGGCGGCGGTGGGATCGTAGTGGCGGCTCTTCTGGTCCGCGGCCGACAGTTGCGCAAGCGTGCGCTTGACCGCGTCGGCGTCGAGGATCGAGATCGGCGCGCCGCAATGGCTGCACGCCGACGCCCCGCCCAGCTGCACGGGCGCGCCACAGCTGGAGCAGCGCACCTGCGAAATCGTGGCGCGCAGTTGCGTCACCTCCGGCGCGGTGAGCGTACGCACGAAGTTCTTCTCACGCAGGAACTGGAAAAAGGTGGTGAAGCGGCCGTCGCCCCGCGGGCAGCGGTAATACGAGATGCGATTGGTGCGCTGAACGTCCTGGGTGAGGACCAGGCGGTCGCCACACTTGGAACACGCCATCCGGTCGCTGATCGGGCGCGGCGGCTGGTCGTGGTGTTCGTGGATCGCCCGGAACAGGTCCATCACCGCTCCGGGAGTGAGCTGCGCGCTTTCGTACTGGTCGAACCAGACTCCGTGGCAGGTGAAGCAGAGGTCGATCTCCAGGCCGCCGTGTGGCTTGCGGGCGAACAACTGGCGCTTCATCGGTTGCCGGCAACCGGGGCAGGCGATCGCGCTCAAGGCTTCTCCGCCAGCACCTTGAGGTTGGCCAGGCTCGCCTCGAATTCGGGGCCGATCATCCGGTCCATGCCCTCCGCGATGTAGTGCTTGAGCGGGTTGGAGCCGACGTCGCCGCTGTTGGTCCAGGTGACGCGCTGGCCGCCCTGCCCGCCCTCGATCGAAAAGGCGCCGGTGGAGCGCTGGTTGAAGATCGGCAGGTAGAGCGAATATTCCACGCGCTTGTTGGGGTCGACACGCGTGAACTCCAAGCTGCCGCTGCCTTCCTGCTTGCTTGCCCACGACCACTTCGCGCCCTGCCCGAACGGCGGGCCCGCGTAGGTGACATCCATCGCGGGGTCGCGCTTGTGCGGCGCGCTCCAGCGCATCCACAGTCGCGGCTCGGCGATGAGGTCGTAGATCCTTTCGGCGGGCGCGTCGATCACGATGGTGCGGGCGACATCGAAACGCGAGGGGAGGAAGAGCCCCGTGCCGACGATCGCGAGGGCGATCATCCCGACGATGGCGAGCGTCCACTGGATGAACTTCATCGTGCCTTTCCGCTGTTGCCCCGCAGCTTACAATAAGCCCATGTGCAGCCGGTATTTCCTCGACGCGGACGGCAACATCATCGCGTACACCTTTCGCGTGCCGCTCACGGACCGGGTGAAGCGGCGATTCAACATCGCGCCCACGCAGCAGGCGCCGGTCGTGCGCCAGGGTGAATCGGGCAGAGAAGTGGCGCTGCTGCGCTGGGGGTTGGTGCCGCCATGGGCGAAGGACCTCAAGGTGGGCGCCAGCATGATCAACGCGCGCAGCGAGGGGATCGAGGCGAAGCCTTCGTTCCGCGCGGCGGTGAAGTCGCGCCGCTGTGTGGTCCCCGCAACCGGGTTCTTCGAGTGGCAGGGCGAACCGGGGCGCAAGCAGCCCTTCGCAATCACGGTGCCGGGCCACGAACTGCTGGCCTTCGCGGGGTTGTGGGAGCGCTGGCAGCCGCCGCAGGGCGGGGCGGTGGAAACCTTCACCATCGTCACCACCGAGGCCAACGAATCGATCGCGCGCATCCACGACCGCATGCCGGTGATCCTGCCGCCGGAAGCCGTCGACACCTGGCTCGCCGCGCCGCCGGACGAGGCGCGCGCGGTCCTCAAGCCCTACGCCGGCGATCTGGTGCTGCGGCCGGTGGGGACGTTTGTCGGCAACGTGAACAACGACGGGCCGGAATGCCTCGCCGATGCTCCGGCTGCGCCGAGGCAACAGTCGCTGTTGTAGGAATTGCCCGAACCACGGGCGGTGATTTCACGCGGCCCAATCACCCGCGTCACGATCCCCGCTGCGGGCCATCCGTGGCAGCACCATCACCGAAGAGCGCCCCTTGGTGATAAAGGCCAGCAGGATCTTGTAGATGTCGGGATCAAACGCGATCTCGCAGCGCGCCTCCACCAGCTGCGCCAGCTCATCATCCGAACGCGCGGTGCCGACATGGGTCCAGCGATCAAAGAGGTGCGCCTCCTCGAACTTGCCGTCGGGATGGCGTTCGCGCACCACGATGCGACCGCTCCACGGCCAGTCGGCGACGCGCCAGGGCGCCAGCGCCGTGGCCAGGCGCAGGTTGTGCTGCAGCGGTGATTCCTCGCCGATACACGCGCCGCGGCATTTCTTCACCTGCCGCGCAAAACACGGCCCGCCGCGTTTTTCCCAGCCCAGCTGGCGCCAGCACAGGCCTTCCCGCGCGGCGAGCTCCTCGAGCAGCTTCCTCACGTTGAGTTTCGCCGCGAACGGCCCGAACAGCGATTGCGCGCCCTCGCCTCGCGCCGCCCAGTCGATGTCCCTGTTGAGCAGCACCTCGGGCGCTTCGCCCAGCGCGGGCAGCCGGACGAAACAGGCGTTGAGCTTGCGGCGCAGCTTGTGGTTGTGCAGCGGCAGCAGCTCCTTCACCAGGCGCGCCTCGCGCAGCAACGCGCCCAGCTCGCCCGCGGTCTCGTCGACCTCGATGCGCTGGATCTCGCCCGAAAGTCGGTGGTCGTTGGCCGACCGGTAGTCGCTGGAAAAATGGGAACGCACGCGGTCGCGCAGGTTGATGCTCTTGCCGATGTAGAGCGGCAGGTCGTTCACGCCGTAGAAGCGGTAGACGCCGGGGCCTTCCGGCAGGTTCTCCAGGGCGTCGGGCGCCAACTGGGGCGGCAGGCTCGGGATCTTGAGCAGGCGCCGGACCGCGGCCACGATGTCGGCGACATCCTTCTCGTGATAGAGGCGCTGCACGAAGCGCCACAACACGCGCGCATCGCCGAGCGCCGAGTGCCGGCCGGCCCCGGGGCGCGGGTAGGCGGCGCTGCCGGGTTCCACGCGCGCCGTGCCGTTCACCGCATCCTGCAGCGCGTGGCGCGCGATGAGGGCGTCGAGGCTGTGGCCCGTGGCGTCCGGATAGAGGCGGCGCGAAAGGCGCACGGTGCACAACACCTCCGCCGTGAACGCGACCTCGATGCGCCGGAACTCGTTCTTGATGAAGCCGTAGTCGAAGCGCGCGTTGTGCGCCACGAAGAGGTGGCCCTCGAGGCGCTCGCGCACCTCGCGCGCCAGCTGCGAGAAAGTGGGCGCGCCGCGCACCATCGCGTTACTGATGCCGGTGAGGACCTGGATCTCCTCCGGGATCGAACACTCGGGGTTCACGAGCGAGGACCACTCCTCCACCAGCTGGCCGTCCTCGACGCGCACGATGCCGATTTCGGTGATGCGGTCGCCGGTGGCGGTGGTGCCCGTCGTCTCGAGGTCGACGAAGGCGATCGAGGGGGCGAACATCAGGCGGGTGCGGCCACACCCTGCCTGCGGCGCGGCGAGGCGCGCCAGGGCGCCTGCGAGAAACGCGCCATCAGGAAGTCGACCATCGCCGCGACGCGCGGGGAGCGGTGGCGCCCCTGCGGGTACACCGCATGCAGCGGCAACGGTTCCCGGTGATGGATGTCCTCGAGCAGCGGCACCAGCGTGCCCTGCGCAATGGCCGCGCCGACGATCACGTCCGAAAGGCGAATCACGCCCAGGCCCATCATCGCCAGCTGCAGCACCGCGTCGGCGCTGCTGGCGGTGGCGTTGCCCGACACCTCCAGGTGCTGCACACCCGCCGGGGTGTCGAAAGGCCAGCGGCGCAGCGCGGGCGCGTACGCCATGTTGATGCAGTTGTGCCCCAGCAGGTCTTCGGGCTTGCGCGCAGTGCCGTGCCGGCGCAGGTAGCCGGGTGATGCACACACCACGCGCTCCACCTCGCAGATGCGGCGCGCGATGAGGGAGGAATCCTCGAGGTTGCCGAGGCGGATGCCGATGTCCGCGCCTTCCTCGATCAGGTCGACCACGCGATCGGTGAAGGTGAGCTCCACCTGCATTTCGGGGTGGGCCGCGAAGAAATCGGGCAATGCCGGGACCAGCTGGTGCATGCCGAATGCGGTTCCCACGTTGACTCGCAGCAACCCCTTGGGCTGGGCGCGGAAGCGCGCCACTTCGTTTTCCGCCTCCTGGATGTCGGCCAGGATGCGCTGGCTGCGATGGAAATACGCCTCGCCTTCGGGGGTCAGCGCGATCCGGCGCGTGGTGCGGTTGAGCAGGCGCACGCCCAGGCGATCTTCGAGCCGCGTCACGAGCTTCGAGATCGCCGAGGGCGTGAGGCCCATTTCGCGCGCCGCCACCGAAAAGCCGCCCAGCTCCACGGCGCGGACAAATGCTGTCATGTCGTCGGGTACGCTCACGGGTTCTTGTGCCCTGGATTCATTAATGATGTGCCTGCCGGGGTAATTGTAGAACAATTCGGGGGCAATTAGATTCATGGTCAAAGGAGGTGAACATGAACCCGACCCGTACCCTCAGCTATCGAGACCATGCCCATGCGCTTCGCCGCGACGAGTTGGCCCGCATTGCCGTGGCCATCGCGATAAAATGGCAGACCTTCTGGAAAGCCACCCATGCCGCGCACCCGAGCAAAGTCCCCGCCCCGTCTCACCCGTGATGCAGAACGCCTGATCGCGCTCGCCAACGGGCTCAACGCCTCGGGCAGCCTGACCGAGGATCGTTTCTGGGAGACGGGCATGTCGGACCTGGTCGCCAAGTTGCTGGAAAACGGCAACGACGCGCCCATCGACGGCGCCCTCGACCACCTCTACCAGACCAACCCCGGCGCCTACGACACGCTGATCGAGCTGGTGGAAAACGAAAGCGAATCGGTGGTGGCGATGCAGGGCGACCGCGCCTGGCAAAGCCTGCTGATCGCCGCGCCGATCGTCGCGTGGTCCAAATACGCGATCCCGTCGGGCCCGATCGCGCGTCCCGAAGCCGATGCCCTCAAGGTGCAGTTGCAGGCGCACGTGCTGGCGGAAGCCGCAAAGGTGACGGTGGTCCCCTATCTCTATTCGATCGACCAGCTGCCGCGGCATTTTTCCGAGCTGCGCCGCCTGGCCGCGCGCCTCGGGGATGCCGCCGTCACGGGCGAGGTGCCGCGCATCGACCTGTCGCGCCTTCCCGAAACCGCGCACCTGCTGGCGGACACGCGTTTTGTCATCGCCTGCGCCGCGGTGCCGCGGGGCCAGGCGCTTTTCCGCTGGCAGGAGGACGCTTCGGGCCACGCCGGGCGCGCGGGCAGCCTGGAGCAATGGATCGCGCAGGCACGGCCCACCCTGGCGAAGGTGCTGCCGGGTTGTGTCTTCGAGTGCCTGCTGCCCGACGCCTACTACGTGAACTGCCGCGAATCCGATCGCCGCGTGCGCCCGTTCGGGATCCGCGCCGCGGTTTCGTTCCTGGAAAACGCGTTCAAGGCAAAGGCCGCCGACCTGCAGGCGGTGGTGGCGGCGTTCGGCGAGGAGCGCATCGACGAATACCGCGTCGCCTTCTCGCTCATCGACGACAGCGAGGTCGCGCACGGCGTGGTGTGGCCGCTGTATGGACGCGAGGACGAAGGCGCGCGCCCCGGCCCGCTCGACGAGGTGATGGCACAGCTCACGGAATGCGGCGTCACCGAAGTCAAGAAACTCGCGGGCACCTTCACCCCCGAATACTGCGAGGACTGCGGCGCGCCGCTGTTCGCCAACGCGGAAGGCGAAATCGTGCACGCGGAACTGCCCGAGGAAGCCGACGTGCAGGCCGCGCATTTCCACTAGGATAGGCGGGCGGAAAATGGACGCCCTCTCCGAAGTCCTCAGGCACGCCCGCTTCGCGGCAAACGTCACGCTGGACGTGACGGCGTACGCGCCGTGGTGTGTCTCGGTGCCGGCAAGCGAGGCGATGGGGCGGGCCCACGTGGTGCTGGCGGGTGCATGCCTGCTGCGCGCCGGTGACGGTGAAACGGCGCAGCTGCGGGCCGGCGACTTCGTGTTCCTTCCCGGCGGCCAGGCGCACCTGATCGGCAACACGATGGAGGGGCAGGCCACGCCGCTTTCGTCCCTCGTGCGCACGCCGGTGGAAGGAGAGCTGCTTCCGGTGCGGCTGGGCCGCGGCGGCGCACCGACGCGCTGGATCTCGCTGACCTGCACCTTCGAGCGCCACATGGCGCAACCCCTGCTGGGGGCATTGCCCGCGGTGGTGCGCGTCAACCTCTCGGGCGCCGCACCGCTGGAGTGGATCACCGGCGGGCTGGGCCTCGTGCTGTCGGCGAGCGACGCGCCGTTGATCGGCGCGGCCGCCACCCGCGCGCGCCTGGCCGAACTGGTGTTCATCGAGGCGCTGGCGCGCCACGTGCAGGCCACCGGAGGCGGCGGGCAAGGCTGGCTCGCGGGGCTCAACGACCGCTTCGTGGGCCGCGCGCTTGCGCTGGTGCACGGCCGGCCCTCGGAGCCGTGGACGGTGGAACGCCTCGGCCGCCTGGTGGGGCTGTCGCGCAGCGCGCTGGCCGAACGCTTCGGCCAGGTGATGGGCGAGCCGATCTTTGCCTACCTGACCGCGTGGCGCCTTACACTCGCGGCCGAGGCGCTCCTCACCAGCGCGCGCACGATCGAATCGGTGGCGCGTTCCGCGGGCTACGAATCGGCGGGGGCATTCTCCTCCGCCTTCAAGCGCGTATTCGGCAAGCCACCCTCGGTGTGGCGCCGCAAGCGCAGGAGATAGACCCGATGCGAATCCTCATCGTCGAGGACGACAACATGCTGGCCGAGGCCATCACGCGGGCGCTCAAGCAGGCCTCGCACATGGTCCAGCGCGCCTGCTCGGGGACGGAGGCCGACGGCATGCTCGGGGTCAACGAATACGACCTGGTCCTGCTCGACCTCGGACTGCCGCAGATGGACGGCTTCGAAGTGCTCAAGCGCCTGCGCGCGCGCCGCTCCAAGGTGCCGGTGATGATCCTCACCGTGAGGGACGCCGTGGAGGATCGTGTCGCCGGCCTCGACCTCGGCGCCGACGACTACCTCACCAAGCCCTTCGAGCTTTCGGAGCTGGAAGCGCGGGTGCGCGCGTTGATCCGCCGCGCCAACGCAAGCGCCAGCGCGGACATCCTGCATGGCCCGCTGCGCCTGGACACGGTCGGGCGCCGGCTCTTCTTCAACGAGGCGCCGGTGGATCTGTCCGCGCGCGAGCTCTCGGTGGTCGAGCTGCTGCTGCTGCGCGAGGGCCGCGTCGTCACCAGGCAGCAGATCGTCGACCATTTGTACGGCTGGGAGGACACCTCTTCCAGCAACGCGGTGGAGGTCTTCGTCTACCGCCTGCGTCGCAAGCTCGAGCCCTCCGGCGTCGACATCCGCACCGTCCGCGGCATGGGGTACCTGATCGAGAAGCCGAATGCCGCGTGAGCAGCCGATGCTGCGCAAGCAGCTGCTGGCCTGGCTGCTGATCCCCCTGTTGCTGCTGCTGGCGGTGGACACCCTCATCAGCTATTGGGTGGCCCAGCGCTTCTCGCAGCGCGCGCACGACCGCGCGCTGGTGGAGATCGCGCGCGACATCTCGCTGCACCTGAAGGCGGTGGACGGCCGCGTCACGCTCGACCTTTCGGTCGACGCCCTCGACATCCTGCTGGGCGACCTCACCGACCGCATCTTCTTCGAGGTGACCGGCCCCACGGGGCGCCCGCTGGGGGGCGAAGCGATCGAGGGCCCGCCGGACGGCGACTCGAGCCACGAAGTGTTCTACGGCGGCAGCGTGCGCGGCCTGCATGTGCGCATCGTGCAGATCGCCATCGATTCCGATGTCCCCGCCGGCCGGCCCGCGGCGGTGGTGCGCGTGGCGGAAACCGAGCTCAAGCGCAACCGCCTGGCGCGCGAGATCCTGCTGTCGGTGGTGCTGCCGCAGGCGCTGCTGATCGTTGTTGCGCTGGTGGTGGTGTGGCTGGGCGTGGTGCGTGGACTGGCCCCGCTGGAGCGCCTGCGCATCGCGGTGGCCGCGCGATCACGCACCGACTGGAGCCCGATCGTGGCGAGCGACGTTCCGGGCGAGGTGCGCCCGCTGCTCGCCGCCACCAACGACCTGCTCTCGCGCCTGGACAGCGCGCTCACGTTGCAGAACCGTTTCATCGCCGATGCGGCCCACCAGCTCAAGACGCCGATCGCGGTGCTCAAGACGCAGCTCGAGCTGGCGATGCGCGAAGACGATCCCGCGCGCATGCGCGAATCGCTGGGGACCGCCAAGGCCGGCCACGACCGCATCTCGCGCGTGGTCTCCCAACTGCTTTCGCTGGCGCGCAACGAGCCCGAGGCCAGCGGCTCGGTGCCCATGGTGCCACTCGACCTCAACGCGCTGGCCCTGGACGTGGCGGCGATGTGGGTGCCCGAAGCGCTCAAGCGGCGCATCGACCTGGGGTTCGAGGGCGCCGATGCCCCGGTGATGGTGCGCGGCGACGCCTCGCGCCTGCGCGAGCTCCTCGACAACCTGGTGGACAACGCCGTGCGCTACAGCCACGACGGCGGCCGCGTCACCCTGCGCGTGTCGGCGCACCCCCATCCCGTGGCGCGGGTCAGCGACGACGGGCCCGGCATTCCCCACGAGGAGCGCCAGCGCGTGTTCGAACGCTTCCATCGCCTGCTGGGCAGCGCCGCGGGCGGCAGCGGGCTCGGCCTGGCCATCGCGCGCGAGATCGCGCGCATCCATGGCGCGAGTATCGACCTGCAGGACGATGCCGACGGCGTCGGCAACACCTTCAGCGTCACCTTTCCTTCAACCGGTTGATTCCTGCAACCAACTACTTCAGGGAACGCCGATACTCGCGCCATGGATGCGCGCGATCTCGCGCGCGATGGCCAGGCCGAGCCCGCTGCCGCCCGCGGCGCTGCCCAGCAGGCGATGGAAGCGTTCGAACACGCGCTGGCGCTCCTCGTGGGGAATGCCG
>JBBREI010000008.1:0-40374 GCA_038203035.1 Burkholderiales bacterium | reverse complement strand
GACCGCCAGCGGGCCCTGGTACAGGTGGTACGACGCGCGGAGCAGATCGTCCAGATGAGGTCCGCATCCGTGAACGCCAGCGGCTGGGTTTTGTAGGAGATTGACTGCACAGTTGCGATTGTGGGCGTCGGAGTCGCGGCGGCTGCACTTCCACTGTCGGCGAGACTACTTGGCCGCCGTCCAAGAATCTCGCAAAGTCACCGTCCGATTAAAGTTCGGCTCGTTCGGCTTCGAGTGCGTGCGATCCACGATGAAGTACCCATGCCTCTCAAACTGGAATCTCTCATCAGGTTTCGCAGAAGTGACTGACCGTTCGAGATAACCCCGCACCAGCGTCTTCGCCGTAGGGTTTATATCGTCGAGGTAATTACCAGTCGCCTTCCCGGGATTCGGCACCTTGAAAAGTCGGTCGTAGAGCGCGATCACGCTCTCGCAGGAATTCGCGGCATCCACCCAGTGAATGGTCCCCTTCACTTTCACGCCCTCCGCGCCCGGCGTGCCTGATTTCGTCTCGGGCAGATAGTCGCAGTGCACTTCCAGGATCTCGCCGGTCTTCTCGTCCTTCGAGAATCCCGTGCAGCGCACCACAAAGCCGTACTTCAGCCGCACGGTGTTCCCGGGAAAGAGCCGGAAGTAACCCTTCGAGGGCACCTCCATGAAATCCTCGCGCTCGATCCACACTTCACCCGTCATCGAGATGGGGCGCTTGCCCCAGTCGGCCTTCTGCGGGTGGTTGGGCGCGAAGCATTCTTCAACGTGCCCCTGGGGCCAGTTGTCGATGACGAGCTTGAGGGGATCAAGCACGGCGATACGTCGGGGAGCGATCTCGTTCAGCACCTCGCGCTGGGCGTCCTCGAGCAGCGAATACTCGATGACGGAATCGGATTTGGAAACACCCACGCGTTCCATGAAAAGCCGCAACCCCTCGGGCGTGTAGCCGCGCTTGCGCACGCCCACGATGGTGGGCATGCGCGGGTCGTCCCACCCTTCCACGTGGCCTTCCTTCACCAGCTGGATCAGGAAGCGTTTGCTCATCACGGTGTAGGTCAGGTTCAGGCGCGAGAACTCGATCTGCTGCGGCAATGGCCGCTGCAGGCCTCCAAGGGAAGCAATCTTGTCCAGCAGCCAGTCGTAGAACGGCCGCTGGTCCTCGAACTCCAGCGTGCACAGCGAATGGGTGATGTTTTCCAGCGCGTCTTCGATCGGGTGCGCGTAGGTGTACATCGGGTAGATGTGCCACTTGTCGCCCGTTCGATGATGCTCGGCATTCTTGATGCGGTAGATCGCCGGGTCGCGCATGTTGATGTTGGGCGACTTCATGTCGATCTTCGCTCGCAGCACGTGCGTGCCATCGGCATGTTTGCCTTCACGCATCTCGGTGAACAACGCCAGGTTCTCGGCCACCGATCGCGCGCGGTACGGCGAATCGATGCCGTGTTCGTTCAGATTGCCACGCGTGGCGCGCAGCTCCTCCGCGGTCTGCGAATCGACATAGGCATCGCCATGTTCGATCAGCTTCACCGCAAAGTCATGCATCCAGTCGAAGTAATCCGAGGCGTGGTACAGGTTCTGGTCGTTGGCGCCCCAGTGATAGCCGAGCCATCGCACCGAATCGAGGATTGCATCGACGTACTCCTGCTCCTCCTTCTCGGGATTGGTGTCGTCGAAGCGCATGTGGCACACGCCGGCAAAGTCCTCCGCCAGGCCGAAATTCAGGCAGATGGATTTGGCGTGACCGATATGGAGATAGCCGTTGGGCTCCGGGGGGAAACGCGTGCGGATCCTGGCAGGGTCCAGTGGGGCAGAAACATGCGTCGCGGCGGGGCCTGGTGCGCCGCCCCATCGGCGCTGGGCGTATTTGCCCTCGGCCAGGTCGCGCTCGACGTGCTGGCGGATGAAGTTGGTGAGGTGCGCGCCTTCCGGGGGCGTCTTGGGGTCGTTCATTGGGGCAGTGGCAATTTCTGGGTTAATCGCCCATTTTGCCCGACGGCGGGATTCGGGGGGTCCGAAGCCCCGCGCCTGCTAAAATCCCGGGGCTTCCAGGGGACACAATAATGAGACTGACGACGACAATCGCCGTGGCCGCGTTCTGCATGGCCGCCGCCGGCGCACCAGCGGCATCCCGCGTATGGCTGGGGGGGCAGGGGCTCAACCTCTGGTCCACCCCCGCCAATTGGCAGGGGGGTATCGCCCCGGTCCCGGGCGACCGCCTGGTGTTCTCGGAGGCCGCCGCCTCCGCGGTCACCGTCAACGACTTCGTCAACATCCAGTTCGATGCAATCGAGATCCGATCCAACGTCTCGCACATCTTCCGGGGCGAGCCGATAACGCTCTCCTCCACCACGCCGCTTTCGGTCCAGTCCGCGGCGCTGCTCATCACCTTCCAGGTGCCGCTGCGTTTCGTGGCCTCCAGCTCGCGCGTGACGGTGCGTCCCGCCGGCGCCGACGTGGCGAGTTTCCTCTTCGGCCCCATCGTGACCCTCGGGCCCCTGGTCGTCGACGCGCCCAACGCCAACATCGATTTCGACGACATCGTGCCCTTCGTGCAGGCGGGCCTCGACCTCACGGCGGGCGTGGTGCGCATGCCGGGCACCAACAACTTCTCGCGCGACATATTCATCACGGCGCGCCATGTCGTGGCGGGCCCGAATGCCCTGGGCCTGCAATCGGCGGTCACCTACATGCGCCCCGGCAGCGGCGCGCTGGTCACCACGGCGGCGCGCACCGGCACGCAACGTTACGACCTGCGCGGCACGGGCGCCGACGCGGGCATGTCGCTGCACGACGGCATCGTGACGGAGCTTTTTGTCGAAGGCACGCAGAAGATCGAGGTGCTGGGCACACTCGCCCTGCGCGGGCCGATCTTCGGGCCGGGGCGCATCGTGCTCGATGGCAGGCCGGAATCGAGCACGGTTTTCTCGCGCCACACGGACCACACCTTCACGGGCGGGCTGGAGATCCGCAACGGGCGCCTCTCGTTCGACGGCCCCAACGCGATGCCGGAGGAGAACGACCTCGCGGTGAACGGCCCCTCGGCGGTGATCGCCACCGGCACCTTCAACCAGCGCGTGCGCAAGTTCGCCTGCAACGGCGGCGTGGTGGAGTGGACGCCTTCGGGCACCCCCATCGAAGGCCTTGAGGGCGTCTCGCTCAACGGCTGCCAGCTCGTCATCAAATACACGCCGGGCACGGTGCCGGACCTCGAAGAGCTCACGGTGATTCGCAACAACACCGTGGTGAGCAACGGCCAGTTCGATGGCCTGCCCCCCGGCAAACACATCATCATCGATGGCGTGGATCGCGTGGTGGCTTACGGGCTTGGCGGTTCCCGCAGCGATGTCGCGCTGGTGAGGGCCAGCACGCGCGGCGACGTGGTTGCTTCGGGTGCAGCGAACCTCTCCGTGCCCATCGGCGGGGTCATCGGCGATCCGCTATCGGTTCGTGCCGTCAATGCACAGGGCAACCCGCGCATCAACACCACGCTGCGCGCCACGGTGCAGCCCGCGGGCTGCGGGACGTTCCCCGGCGGCGTGGCGTCGGTGGAGGTGCTGACGGATTCCAGCGGGCGCGCCAACGTGCCTGCCTTCACCGGCACCGGCTACAACGTGGTGTGCACGATCGCGATGTCGACCATCGGCGGCTTCGAGGCCGCGGGCTCCGTGGACATCGTGGTTTATGACCCCGCGACGCTGCGGCTTGTTTTCCCGAGCCCGTATGCCCTGGTGAGCTCCGGCGTTGTCACGACCTACACGGCTCGCCTGATGGCCGGCGGCGAGGGCGGCGTGGGCGTACCGGGCGTGCCGTTCGCCTGGGAGGTTCGTGCGACGGGTTCCGCGGGGGCATCTCCCACGGGGGCTACGCAGGGCAATACGGGCGCGGGTGGCTATGCGACATTCGAGACGCTGCCCAATTCGCTCACGGGCTCCTATCGCGTTTCTGTCCAGACACCGACTCGCGAGGCGGTGGTCCAGGTGACGCAGGCTTCTTCTCTCGCCAACCGCACGCGCTCGGATCCGATCGCCTCGAGCAACCTCGTGAGCGTGATGGATGGCGGCGTCGAGTGCCGGATCGCTTCGGCTTCCTTTGAGACGAAGCTTCCTGCGCCCCTGCGCGGGTGGACCTTCCCTCGGGGCTTTGTTCGCCTTGCGGCGACGGGGTGCACGGGCGGCACGGTGCACTTTCGCGCATCGGATGCGCAACGTCCGCTGCGCCGCAACGGCGTCTTCATGCGTTATGGCCCGACGGCTTCCGACACCACGCCGCACTGGCATGTGCTGGCCGGTGGCGCGCAGGCGGACATCGCCACCCACAACTTCGCGCTCGTCGACGGCGTGCAGGATGATGACCTGGCTGCCAACGGGTCCATTTCCGCGCTGGTGGCTTTTGCGGTGCCCGCGGCCGACTACCAGGACATGTGGTGGGCGGGTGCGGCGGAAAACGGCTGGGGTGCGAGCCTGGTGCAGCACCGCGACACCATCTTCGCCGTGGTGTACGCCTACGATAACGCCGGCAAGCCGATCTGGTACGTGATGCCGGGTGGGAGCTGGGATGCGGCGCACAAGGCGTACTCCGGCGCGTTGTTTTCGCCGCGCGGATCCCCCTTCTTCGCGTACAACGCCGCTGCGCTGGTGGTGGGCAACGCGGTGGGCAACGCCACGCTGCGCTTCACCGATCCGGATCATGCGGTGCTGGAATTCTCCATCGGCGGCGTGACGGGCACCAAGCTGATCACGCGCCAGTCCTTCGGCGATTCGAAGGCCTATGCGCCGGTTCGCGGCGACATGTGGTGGGGCGGCGATTCGCAGAATGGCTGGGGCATTGCCAGCCTGGCCCAGGGATCGAAACTCTTCTCGGTGTGGTTCACCTACGATGCGGCCGGCGCGCCGACGTGGTTCGTGATGCCCAATGGCGCGTTTTCGCTCGCCGACCGTCGCTTCGAAGGCCGCATCTTCCGCACCACCGGTTCGCAATGGCTGGGGGCGCCGTACAACGCCGCGCAGCTGCAGGTGATCGACACCGGCGCCTTCCGCTTCGACTTCAGTGGCGAGACCGCGCGCTTTGGTTATTCCGCCGATGGGCATGGCGGCACACTGGAGCTGGTGCGGCAGCCGTTTTAACCCGACAACCGGGGACGACAACCGGGGACGCACCCTACTTTCGGAAAGTTGGGGACGCACCTCGGCCCTGACTAAACACGAAACGACCGGAACGCGTGGGCCGTGTGGGTTCAGCTGGCGGATCAATAAATAGGGTGCGTCCCCGGTTTGGGGAAAGTAGGGTGCGTCCCCGGTTTGGGGGTGTAGGTGTGGGCCGATTGTCGGGCCGCGTGCCTCGTGGGACGATGGGTGACCATGATTGCCCGCCTTCTCCTTGCCGCCGTCGGTTTCGGCGCCCTGGCGCCCGCCGGTGCGGCCACCAGCGTGCAGATGTTGACGCCGCCCTACACCAGCGTGCTGGGCAACGAAAAGCGCGTGTATTCGGTGCGGTTCTTCAATGGCCTCAACCAGCCGGCCGTGGGCGAGACGGTGCGTTTCTCCAACGACGCCTGTGGCTTCTTCCAGAACGGGCAGTTCGCGGTGGATGTGGGGACGGATACCACCGGTGTTGCCTCGGCCACGTTCACCGCGCGCCCGCAGGGCATCGGCTGCTGGATCACGGCATCGGCCGGCGCCAGCGCGCGCTTCAACGTGTTCACCTATAACCTGGGCCTCGCGTTCATCGATGGCGCCGCAACGCCCGCGGACGTCCCGCCCGGGCAGCCCTTCACGCTCACCGCGGGTGCGTACCAGGGCGCCTATCCGATTTATGAAGGCGATGTCACCGCGCGGGTGATCCCGGGCAGCATCTCCGCCACCCTTTCACCCGACAGCGGCAACATGGGCCAGTCGTCGCGGGGCGTGGACTTCGAAGTGGTGCCCGAGGACCGCATCGGTGATTTCGAGGTGGAGGTCGCCTTCCACGGCACGGTCACCCGGCGTTTCGCCTTCAAGGCGCCACCATCGCCGCTGCAGGACATGTGGTGGGGCGGCGCCACCGAAAATGGCTGGGGCATGAGCGTGGTGCAGCATCGCGACGTGTTGTTTGCGGTGATCTACGCGTACGACGCGGACGGCGATCCGATCTGGTACGTGATGCCGGGCGGGAGCTGGAACGAGGGCAGGACGGCTTTCACCGGCGCGCTCTACCTTCCCAGCGGATCGCCCTTCAGTGCCTACGACGCATCCAAGCTGCGGGTGCACGATGCCATCGGCAACGCCACGATTGCGTTCGATGGCGCCAGCCGCGGGACGCTCGAATACACCATCGCGGGTGTATCCGGCCGCAGGCCCATCACGCGGCAGCTTTTCGGGCCGGCGCAATCGGGCGCCCCGCTCAAGGGGCTGGGCGACATGTGGTGGGGAGGCGCGGCGCAGAACGGCTGGGGCATCGCGGTGCTTCAGCAATACAAGAGCCTCTTCGCGGTGTGGTTCACCTACGACGCGCAGGGCAAGGCCACCTGGTTCGTGATGCCCGCGGGCCACTGGTCAAGCCTGGATACTTACGAGGGGCGCATCTACCGCGCCGCCGGCCCGGCCTGGCTGGGCGCCACCTACGACGCCAGCAAACTCAAGGCCACCGATGCCGGATCGTTCCGCATGCGGTTTTCGGGGGAGGGCGCGACGTTTGAATATTCAATCGACGGCGTCGCGGGCACGATGCCGCTTTCGAGGCAGCCTTTCTGAAGGTGATGACGATGATGATGCGACGGGTCTTTGCGTTTTTCCTGCTTGCGGTGGGCCTTGGCGCCCAGGCCGGACCCCTGGATCCCGACTTCGATCGACTGGAACGGGTGTTGCGCCTCAAACCCGCGCAGAAGGAGCAGTTCGACGTCGCCGTGCTCTCCACCAAGCGGGCGCTGCTGGCGGTGGCAATGTCGGGGCTGGAGATCAAGGACCGCGTCTCGAAGGAGCTGGCCAGGGATCGCCCCGACCTCAACACGCTCTACGAGATCCACGAGCAGGTGGTGGAACAGAACAAGCCCCTGTTCCGCGAGGCGCGCGCCGAATGGTCGCGCCTCTATGCGTTGCTCGACCCCGATCAGGTAGCCATCGCGAGGCGCTACCTCAAAGACCGGCTCGGGGCCCTGGGGCTCAAATGAAACTGGTGTCAGAGACGACTTTTGAAACCGGTGTCAGAGGCGCCTTTCGGCTGCTGGAATGATCACGCACACTCCGAAAGTCGTCTCTGACACCAGTTTCTACTTCCCCTTCACTTTCGCGGCGGGCTTCACGGGGACGGGTGGGACAAACGGGTCGCCGCTGAACGCCACCTCGTTTTTCAGCTGATCGATCAGCTCCGCGTTCAGGCCGGGCACCCTGGAGAGCTCCTCGAAGGTATCGATGGGGCCGTTTTGCGCGCGGTATTCGATGATCGCCTTGGCCTTGTATTTGTCGAGGCCCTTGGTGCGCTGCAGGTCGCTTTGTTGCGCGGAGTTGACGTTGACGGTTGCTAGCGCCGCAACCGGCACAAGTGCGGCAAGGATGGCCATGTGACGCATAGGAAACCTCCTACAAAGATCCACGATGCAAACGCATCGGGTTCCTTTTGGACTGGCGGGAGGTTGTTGCGTTCAGGCTCTTTTGGGCTTTGCCGGCAGCGCGGCGCGGCGGCGCGCACGCAGAAAATGCACGCCGAAGAGCAACGCGCCGATGACGACAACCGCGATGGCGGCCCACAGCTCGTAGCGCTTGAGGTCCACCAGCACCGCTTCGAGCGCGCTGCCGAAAAGGTAGCCCAGGCCCGCGATCAGCGGCGCCCAGATCGCGGCGCCGATGAAGTTGTAGACCACGAACTTCCACGCCGGCACGCGCCCCATGCCCAGCAGGATCGGCCCCAGGATGCGGAAGCCGTACATGAAGCGGATGCCCACGATCAGCGGCGCGTGCCAGCGCGAAAGCAGCTGGTCGAACCGGTGCGCGCGCGATTCCCAATTGGGGAAACGCGCCAGGATCTCGCTGCCCTTTTGGCGCCCGATGAAGAAGTAGAACTGGTCGCCGAGGAAACCGGCGAACATGGCGATGAACACCACGGCCCAGAAATCGAGGTAGCCGCGATACGCGGCCAGGCCCGCAAGCGCCAGGATGGTTTCGCCTTCCAGGAAGGCGCCGACAAACACGGCCCAGTAGCCGTAGGTGTCGATGAGGCCGGGGATGTCCATGGATTGGCTGTTCGCGCTCAGGGCGCCGCGGCCCCGCTCTGCCAAGAGACGCCGACGGAGACGAATCGTTCCTCCCGGGTGCCGGCTGGACGCGCCACGAAGGCGATATCCAGGTCCAGCCGCTTCGGGATCAGCGCGTGGCGGGCACCCACGCGCACGAAGGGCCTTTCACGATCCAGCCCGAACGTCTCCGCCACGATGGCGCTGCGCTCGGTGGGCGCGTATTCGATGGCGATTGCCCACGGTGTCGCGCCGGAGCGGGTTGCGCGAGAACGGGTCCAGCCGATGTTTGCGTGCAGCGCAAAAGGTGTGTCGCCGAGTGCGCCGGAATAGGCCAGAACCGAAAACGGGTTGCCCCATCCGCGATGGGCTTCGAGTGGCCGCTTGATGGCACCGGCCACCAGGGCGAGGCTCCACGGCGATTGTTCCGTCGAAGTGTGCAGCAGGGTCTTGAGCTGCGCGTAGCCACCCGGTTGTGGAATGCCGGGGCCGGTCGATCCACACCTCGACCTGGCAGGACCTTTCGTCCAGGATGCTGGCGTCTTCGGTATCGAGTGGCCGGCCGGCCCATGCGGGCGGCGCAAGCAGGCCGGTGAAGGCGGCCAGGTGCAGCGCAACTCTGCATCGAGTTGCCTGCATGAAAGTTATTGGGGCGGGGTGGTGGAGCGCGATCGCATCTGCGCGATCCACGAAACCGGCAGCGCGATGTTCAGGCCCGCGCCGAACTTGTGCGCCGTGGTGGCCACCGCGACCAGCTCGCCCTGCTCGTTGAAGATGCCGCCGCCGCTGCCGGTGGGCGCAATCGGCACCGAGATCTCCAACACGTTGCCGATCGGCGTCGTGTGTATCTGCTTCACGGTGCCCGCGGTGGCGGCGAGATCTCCCTTGGCGTTCATCCCGACGGCATAGATCTTTTGGCCCAGCTTCGCGTCTTGCGTGGCGATCGTGAGCGGCGGCGTGCCGAAGGCGGGGACCAGCAGCTTGCACAGGTCGAGCTGCTCGTCGTAGATGATGATTTCGGCCGCGTGCATCTGGCCGCCAACCTTCACCACCAGCTTGGCGCCGGCGGGCAGTCCGTGGCAGGTGGTGACCATGCGGTTCTGTTCCACTTCGAGCGCCATGCCGTGTGGGAGTGCGCTGCCCGACATCGAATAACTCATCAGCTGCCCGCTTTTCAGGCCCGCTTCCAGCAGGATCTCCGC
This sequence comes from Burkholderiales bacterium, assembly GCA_038203035.1. Lineage (GTDB taxonomy): Bacteria > Pseudomonadota > Gammaproteobacteria > Burkholderiales > Usitatibacteraceae > Usitatibacter. Next base: position 30,975 of record JBBREI010000008.1, on the reverse strand, counting down.
GTCGGTCCTGGGCTTGGGCGGCGCCGGCGGCTGCGGCTTGGGCGCCTCTGCAACGGGCGGCACCGGCGGCGGCACCGGGCCACGCGGGCGGAACACGAAGAAAAGTGTGGCGAACACCAGGGCCAGCCCGCCCACCATGCCCAGCAGGCGCAGCTTGCGGCGGCCATCGTCGTGGCCACCTTCCGGCTCGAGCTCGAAGTCGGTGGCCTGCTGTTGCGCAGCCAGCTTTTCCGCCGCGGTCACCAGCGAGGCATCGTAGGTTTCGCGCCGCTTCGGGTTGGACAGGACTTCGTAGGCTTGCTGGTTGAGCGCCACGCCGTTTGCATCCGGGGGCACGGCGCGCTGGAGTTGCGCGGCGCGCTTCTGGTACGCGAGGCCGATGTCGATGGACGTAGCGTCCGGGGAGACTTCCAGGATTTCGTAGAGCGTCTTCTTGGACTGCGCCATGGGCGAATGATAACCCGGGTGAAATAAACGGTTCTCAGGCGACCTGCGCGCGCCCGCGTTTTTCGTCGACGAAGGCGAGCACGGCCAGGGCGGCGAGGAAAAACACGCCGGTCAGCAGGATGGCGAGGCGATGGTTGCCGCCGGTGCCCCAGGTGACGGCGCCGTAGGTCAATGGGCCGAGGATGGCGGCAAGCCGGGTGGCCACGCCCCAGAGGCCGAAAAATTCCGCGCTGCGCCCGGCCGGCGAAAGGTAGGCCACCAGCGCGCGGCCGGCGGACTGGCTGGATCCCATGCACAGGCCGGCCAGGTTGGCGGCGACCCAGAACGTGGAGGCCTCGCGTGAGAAATACGCCACCACCGTCATCACCACCCACGCCACGATGGTGATCCGCAGCGCCATCACCTTGCCGATGCGGTCCTGCGCATAACCGAACCCGAAGGCGCCGATGGCCGCGGTGACGTTCACCACCAGCACCAGCATGATCGTGTCCTGCGTCTTGAAGCCCATCACCTGCTCGGCGTAGATCGCGGCCAGCGCAATCACCGTCGCAACCCCCGCCTGGTAGCAGGTGCCAGACGCAAACACCAGCAGCAGGTCGCGATATTGGCGCGCGTGGCGGGCGGTTTCCAGAAGGCGCGACCAGGTCTCGCGCGCCCCGCCGGCCCGCGCGGTGGGTGAGGCGCGTTCGCGAAGGAAGAGGAAGGTCGGCAGCGCGGCGAGTGCAAACACCGCGGCCGTGATCAGCATGGTGCCGCCCACCGCCTGCGCGGACGTGGATCCGCGCGACGCCGCCGACATCACCCACGCGAGCGATATGGCCAGCGCCAGGATGCCGCCGAAATATCCCAGGCTCCATCCCCAACCCGACACCTTGCCCAGCGCCTCGGGGCGCGCGAGCTCCGGCAGGAACGCGGCGCCGAGGTTTTCTCCGATCGAATACGCGTAGTTCGACACCACGATGAAAAGCATCGCCCACACCACCGCGCCCGGTCCGCTCCACGCCAGCGCCACGGTGCCGGCGATACACATCGCCGTGGACATCCCCAGCAGCCGCTTCTTGGAGCCGTGTGCATCGGCCCACGCGCCGAGGAAGGGGCCGGTGATCATCACCAGCAGGTAGGAGATCGAAAGTGCGGCGGTCCACGCGAAGGTGGCCCACGGCGCGTTGCCCGCCACCACCGCGACAAAATACGCGTTGAACACCGCGGTGAGCACCACCGTGGTGTAGCCGGAGTTGGCGAAGTCGTACATCGCCCACGCCCACACCTCGCGTTTGGCCACGCCGGGGTTGAGGGCGGACTGGACGGCGACCATCTATTTCTTGCCAGGATCGGCACGCATGTTGCGAAGGATATCCTCCGCGGCCTCCAGGGGGCGATCCCGGTTCACCACCAGGTCGGCGAGCGAGGCGGAGACGTGGCGGTCGGGGATGACGCCGCGGCCTTCGATGCGCTGGCCGTTGGTGAGCACGAAGCCCACCTCGCTATAGGCAAGCTCACCGCCGCCCGGAACGCGTGAATAGCCGAGGAACCCCAGCAGGCAGCCGCAGGTGGGTTCGCCCACCACCGTTGCGCGCCCGGCCGCCTGCATGCCGCCGGCGAACAGTTCGCTGCCGCTGGCGCTGCCGGCATTCACCAGCACCACCACGGGGCGCGTGTAGGCGTCCTTGCGGCCCTCGACCTCGCTCTTGAGCTTGATGATCTCGACTGCGCCGAAGAGCATCGAGATCGGGCGCCCGGTGCGGGTGGTGGTGTGGCCGAGGTCGGTCTTCTTGTTGAAGAACCGGTCGAGGACATCGTTCACCGCGTACACCGAGCCGCCGGGGTTGCCGCGCAGGTCGATCACCATGCCCGGCGTGTCCTTGAGCGCCTCCAGCCCTTCGAGCGCGCGCGAGGCCATGCCCGAGGTCCAGCGCGTGAAGCGGATGTAGCCGTAGCCCGACGGCAGCACGCGATGGTTGGCGGTCGGGCGCGTGGTGAGCTTGCGTCGCGTGAGCTTCGCATCGAGGAGCGATCCATCGGCGCGCTGGAAGGTGAATTGCAGGGTGCTGTCCGGCGGGCCGTTCATCAGGCGGCGCAGCGCGCGGAAATGACGCGATCGCTCGGTGGAATCGAAACGCGTGTCGGCGACCAGCTTTGCGTAGGCGGCATCGGCCGGCTCGCCCGCGATGGCAACCAGCGTCATTCCGGCGCGCACGCCCGCCCACCACGCGTCGGAATCGGGGTGCACGCCGTTGACCGCAAGGCGTCCTTCGAGCGGGATGAACGAAAAGCCAAGCGTCACCGCTTCATCACGCACCCGCTGTTCCACACGCGCCGGCGATTCCACACGCGTGTGGGCGTCGCGCAATTCTCCCGTCATGCGATCGAGCAGGTCCCAGAAGGTGTCATCGTCCTTCGCGCCGATCGCCGGCGGCTTGTAGCGCGCGCCCACGCTGCCCCAGTCGGCGCCGTTGAACGATGCGTCGTGATAGTGATCGTTGATCGTGCGCCACACGAAATCGAAGGCGATTTCGCGCTGCGCCGCGCTCAGCGTTTTCGGTTCCGTGCCCGGCACCGGCTGCGTGGCCACCGGCGCCGCCTCCCCCATCTGCCGCCCGATCATGTTGTACGGATCCAGCGCCGCGCAGCCGGTGAGCAGCACGGACAGCAGGCACCCGAAAAAACTGGTGTCAGAGACGACTTTCTGTCGTCCGCCGCGCGCCTTGAGCGTTGAATTCGTCATGCCTCGCCTACCACGTCAGTTTGTTCCTGGATTGCCCGCGCATGTCGTGCACCGGGGAAACAACCGCTGCGAAATCTTTCGCGGCGATGCGGATTACCTCTTCTTCCGGCACTGCCTGCTGGAACGGCGGCGCTTCGGCATCGCGCTCCATAGCTATGTGCTGATGTCCAACCATGTTCACCTGCTGGCCACCCCGCTGGAGCCGGATGCGATCTCCAGGTTCGTCCAGTCGATCGCGCGAAGGTACGTCGGGTATTTCAATTCACGATACCAACGTTCCGGGACGCTTTGGGAAGGCCGTTTCCACGCGGCGGTGATCCACAGCGATCACTACCTGCTCGCCTGCCATCGATACATTGACATGAATCCCGTCAGGGCTGGGATGGTCCATCGCCCCGAGGACTACGCGTGGTCGAGCCATCGCCACTACCTGCGCGGTGACACGGATTCCATCGTGGACCCCCACGCGGGCGTGGAGGGCCTTGGGGCCGATCCCCTGGCGCGGCGCCTTGCATACGGGCACCTGTTCGAAGGACCCGAGAATCCATTCGAGCTGATGCGCCTGCGAGAAGACGTGCAGGCCTGCCGGCCCATGTTCGATGCCCCGGTGCGTGGCGCGCGAATGGGCCGGCCCGCGAAAAGTCGTCTCTGACACCAGTTTCGGGGTTATTGCGTGGGGCAGGGGACCGCGCGCAGCTGGGCGCCGGAGAAGTCGCGTTGCAGCAGGGCAAGCTTGGCGAGCAGGTCGGAATCGGGTTCGCGCACCAGCATCACCATCTCGCGCAGGTCCCTGGCGAAGGGGCCCTGCTCCGCACCCTTCACGCCCTTGGCCTCCATCTGGGCCAGGAAGCGGCGCGCGGCCTCCTCGGTGGAAAATACGCCCAGGGAGATCGAGTTGTCGGGGCGGATGGAGATGTCGTTGACGCCCTGGCGGCGGATTTCGGCGATGCGGGTTTCGGAGGTGCGGCGGTCGCGCGCCGGCGCCACGAAGACCCAGTAGCGCGTGATCTCCTCGATGCGCCGTTCGGTCATGCGCGGGCCGAGCTGAAGGGTGCCGAAAGCGTCGCGCGCGCGGGTTGCATCGGCGGCGGTGATCCCGGAAAACTCCACACACGCGGCGCCCGCCAGGCTTTGCAGCGTCTTGCGGCTGTCCTCGGCCCGGCGCGCCGCGAGCGACGGCGGGGTGACCGCCACGATGCGCACCTCGTCGCGGTTGCGCTCGCGCGCCGCGAAATCGGATTTCTCCACCTGGGCGGCCAGGTAGAGGTGGCCACCCATGGCAAGGACGGCGAGCAGCAGCAGGCAAAAAAGAAAACGCGACACGGGCCTATTATCCAGCGCGGGCGATCAACACGAGCCCGTCGAGCACCAGATTTTCGTGGATGTCGTGCGCCAGGGGAAGGTGCCCGGCGATTTCTTGCGCCGCGCCGCCCGAAAGGACCACGCGTTGTGCCGGCGTGCCGCGCGCGGCCATGGCGTCCTGCATCCGCTCCACCGCCCCGGTGCACGCCTGGATCGCGCCGCTGGTGATGGCGTCCGGGGTGCTGCCGGGAAAATCCTGGAACGAACCCTCGGTGAACCGCAGGCCCGCGGTGCCGCGGTCGAGCGCGCGCCGCATCAACGCCGGGCCCGGCACGATCAGCCCGCCGAGGAACAATCCCTCCGACGTGAGGGCATCGATGGTGAGCGCGGTGCCCGCCGTCACCACCAGCTTGTGCCCGGGTGTGGCCCGGTGCGCAGCGACAAGCGCGGCCCAGCGGTCGCTGCCCAGTTGCGTGGGATCGCGATAACCGTTCACCACGCCCAGTTGCGCCGGCTGCGACTGGATCAGGCGCAAATCCATGCCGAGCGACTCACAGGCGCCCCCCAGGTTACCGGCCACTTCCGCGCCCGCCACGTTGGAGGCGATCGCCTTCGTTGCGCGCGCCCCCGCCGCCGCCCAAACCGGCCCCAGCGATGCGGACTGCGCCGTGGGCGCGTGCCCGGCGGCGGTCCACGCGCGCCCATCATGCACGCCCCACTTGATGCGGGTGTTGCCGGCATCGATCACGAGAAAACTGGTGTCAGACACGACTTTTAGCCTTCACGGGAAAAGTCGTGTCTGACACCAGTTTTCCCCTCAGGGAAATCTCCGCGGACGACAGGGATTGCAGGCGCCCGTCGGGCAGCACCACCACCAGCGCGCCATCGGGGGCGACGTCGGTGACCTCCGCGTCGTAGGGCGCATCGCGGGGCGGGATCACACGCACGAGGCGGCCCTGGTAGGCGTGCAGCGCCCGCCATTCGTCGCGCACGGCGGCGAAGCCGGTGGTTTCGAACGCCGCCAGGGTGGACGCGAGCTCGCGCAGCAGCGCGGCCAGCAGGAGCGAGCGCGAAGGCGGGGGCGACGAACACCGCGCCACGTCGGTGACCGGCTGGTCGATGAGATCCATCGTGTGATCGCCGAGGTGATAGTTGACGCCCACGCCGACCACCGCAACCGAAGGCCCCTGCATCTCGCCACTTGTCTCCACCAGGATGCCCGCGAGCTTGCGGAAATCGGCCACCAGGTCGTTGGGCCATTTCACCTGCACGCGCTGCACGCCACACGCCGCCAGGGCGCGCGCCACGGCCACACCCACCGCCAGCGAAAGGCCCGCGAGGTGGCCCGCGCCGCGATCGAAGCGCCAGAGCAGCGAAAACGTGAGCGAGCCGCCGAGCGAGGAGACCCAGGTACGCCCGCGCCTTCCGCGCCCGGCCGATTGCCATTCCGCGGCGAGGCACGTGCCCGAAGGCGCGCCGGCAGCCGCGCTTTCGATCAGGCGCGTGGAGGTGGAGTCGATCTCGTCGACGACCTCCACGTTCACCCCGGTGCCGGCCAACCCGGCGGCGATGGCCGAAACATCGAGGAAATCGATCGGCTGCGAGAGCCGATAACCCTTGCCGCGCACCGAAAATACCTCGATCCCCAGGCCGGCCGCGTGTTTGAGCGCTTCGGAAAGCGTGGCCCGCGAGCGCCCGAGTTCGCGCGCCACGTCTTCGCCCGAATGGAAGCGCCCGTCGGCCAGGCGGCGCAGCGCCAGGATCGTGAGCGCGCTCATCGGCGCTGGCGGTTCTCCCGCCTCACGGCGAAGACCTCGCGCTGCAGGGCGATGCCGGAGACGATTGCGTCGAGCAGCAGCTCCACGCGGCGGGATAGTTTCGATGTGGCGCGATAGTCGGCTTCGGCGATGAAATCCGCGCGCCCGGCGTTGAGCAGCTTCACACACGTGGCGCGCCCGCCCTTGCGCCGCCGGTCGTAGACCGCCACGGTGTGGCCGCCGGATTTCTTGGTGAGCGCCATCGACGGCACGTCGGTCATGCCGTCGCCCACGTAGATCATGTTCTGGAACGGGATCGGGCGGTCTTCTTCGGGCATGTGTTCGTTGATGGATTCGGTCACGCGTTCGAGCCCCTTGTTGATGCGGAACAGGAACTGCGTCTTCATGGTGTCGGTCACCAGCAGCTTGGGGAAGGTGGCCACGCCGTGGTGGTTGAAGTGGTATTCGGATGCGTAGATGCGCTTGAACTCCTTGCGGATCGATGCGCCGTCCAGGATTTCCTTCTGCCCCGCGGAGATGAGGTAGTGGGCGAGCTTTACCGCGCCGCCGGAGCGCGCTCGCACGTACCCGTTCATGCGCCGGAACCAGGTCGCCACGCCGGGGAAATATTTGATGCGGTGCGCCATGGCCGCGAAGTCCTCGCGCTTCACGTCGATGCGCCCGGCCTCGAGCGCCTCGATGATGTGGCGCATGTACACCAGCATCATGTCGGATTCGGTCTCGCGCGCGTCGCGGTTGACGCGCGCCCAGAACTCCTCCGGCTCGACACCGATCTTCGGGAGCACGGTGTATTCCTGCATCGGCTGCGGCGAAAGCGTCCCGTCGAAATCGTAGACGAGCGCGATCGTGTTCTGGAAGAAACGCCCCTGCATGCGGCCATTGTAGCGGGAACCTCCTGCCGGCAGCGGGGTCCCTATGGGCAATACAATTAGAATGGGTCCGATGCGAAAGGGCCGCCGAAAATGAATCCCTCCTTCCTGCCCTCGCTGCCGTTCCACCTCAGCTACCCGCTGCTTTTCGGCGTGCTGCTCGTCGCGGGCATGCTGGGCGGAGAGCTCGCCCGAGTGCTGCGCCTGCCGCGCATCATCGGATACGTGGTCGTCGGCTTCGCCTTCGGCCCGCTCGCCACCGCCATGGGGCTGGGCTCGCTGCTCGATGAAGCGCGCATCTTCGTCGACCTCGCCCTCGGCCTCGTGCTTTTCGACCTCGGCCGGCGCATGGACGTGAAGTGGATGCGGCGCGACTGGACGCTTGCGGTGTCTGGCATCGCGGAAAGCGGCCTTACATTCCTCGTCGTTTTCTACACGCTGCTGGCCTTCGACTTCCGCGCCCTCCACGCGGGCATCGCCGCGGCCATCGCCATGACCACCTCGCCCGCGGTCATCCTGCTGATCGTCCACGACAACCGCGCCGAGGGCCAGGTCACCGAACGCGCGCTCAACATGGCGGCGCTCAACGGGCTGCTGGCATCGATCATCGTCACCATCCTCCTCGGCTCCTCCCACCTGGATGCACGCATGGACGTCGAGATGGCGATCCTGCATCCCCTTTACCTCCTGATCGGGTCGCTCATCCTGGGAGGCGCGATGGCCTGGTTCGCCCGCGTGGTGGCGCGCGCGGTGGAAAAGGATCGCGAGGTGCACTTCTCGCTCATCGCGGGCCTGGTGGTTGCGGCGGTGGGCATCGCCACGCTGCTCAAGCTGCCGGTGATCCTGGCGCTGCTGGCCTTCGGTTTTTCCTCGCGAAACGACGAGCGAGGCTACGATCTTCTCAACGTCAACCTGGCCCCCGTCGGGCGCCTGCTCTACATCGTGCTGTTTGTGATCACCGGCGCAAGCCTGCCGCTGCCGATGCTGGCCGCCGGCGGCGTGGTTGCCATCGCCTATGTCGCGGGGCGCGCCGCGGGCAAGTTCCTGGGCGTCATGTTGCTGGCGCCGGTGAGCGGGCTGCGGCTGAAGCAATCGGTCGGCCTGGGCCTGTGCCTGATGCCGATGTCCAGCCTGGCGCTGCTGCTGCAGCACGATATCGCCCGCGTCTACCCCGCCTATGCCGCGGCCATGTCGGGCGTGGTGGTGGGCGCGATCATCGTGATGGAGATCGCCGGGCCCATCGCGGTGCACTTCGGTCTCAAGCTTTCGGGCGAGTCGATGCCGGATCCGGAAGAGCGCATGGAAAGCCCCCATGCCGCTTGATTTCGCCAGATCGGAGCTGCTCACCTTCGGCGTGGAACTCGAGCTGATGGTGCTCAACACGCGCGACTACAACCTGGCCCGCGGCGCGGACGACATCCTGGCGCGGCTGGACAAGATGGACCTGCCGGGCGAGGTCAAGCCCGAGATCACCGAAAGCATGATCGAGGTGAACTCGCGCGTGAACAAGGATTACGACACGCTGCTGCGCGAGCTCACGGCGGTGAGGGACGCCATCGTCACCACGGCCGAAAGGCTCAACCTGGCCGTCGCCGGCGGCGGCTCGCACCCGTTCCACCGCTGGCACGAAAGGCGCATCTTCCCGTCCGAGCGCTTCAAGCGCGTCTCGGCGCTCTACGGCTACCTCGCCAAGCAGTTCACGGTCTTCGGCCAGCACGTGCACATCGGCGTCACCAGCGGCGACGACGCGGTCTACCTCACACATCGCCTGGCACCGTACATCCCGCACTTCATCGCGCTGTCGGCGTCGTCGCCCTTCTACCAGGGGGAGGACACGTCGTTCGAAACGTCGCGCCTGCACGCGGTTTCCGCGTTTCCCCTTTCCGGCCACATGCCCCCGGTGGCCACGTGGTCCGAGTTCAACACCTTCTTCGACGAGATGCAGGGCTACGGCATCGTCGAGAGCATGAAGGACTTCTACTGGGACATCCGGCCGAAACCCGAATACGGCACGATCGAGGTGCGCATCTTCGATACGCCCCTGACGGTAGAGCGCGCGGCGCAGCTGGCCGCCTACGTGCAGACACTCGCCGCGCACCTGCTGCGCGTGCGGCGTACGGAACCGGTGGAGCCGATGTATCGCGTTTACGGCTACAACCGCTTCCAGGCCTGCCGCTTCGGCTTCGACGGCACGGTGGTGGATCCCTACACCCGCCAGCAGTTGCGCCTGCGCGAGCACCTGATGGCCGCGCTGGTCCAGATCGCGCCGGATGCGGAGGCCATGGGCACGCGCGAGGCGATGGCGGCGCTCGACCGGATCGCGAAGACGGAGGCGAACGACGCCCGGTGGCTGCGGGAGCGGTACGCGGACCGCCGTTCGCTCAACGACGTCGTGCGCCTGCAGAGCGAGCGCTGGTCGCTTTGAGAAAACTGGTGTCAGAGACGACTTTTGCTGTTGGGCTTGCTGGCCCAAACGCAAATGTCGTCTCTGACACCAGTTTTCACCGCGCTACAGCACCTTGCCGGGATTCATGATCCCGTGCGGATCGAGCGTGCGCTTGATCGACCGCATCAGGTCGAGCTCCAGCTCGCTCTTGTAGCGCTTGATCTCCTCGCGCTTGAGCACGCCCAGGCCGTGTTCCGCGCTGATGGATCCGCCCAGCGACTTCACCACCTCGTAGACCACGTGGTTCACCTGTTCCGAAAGCGCGAAGAAGGCCTTTGGATCCTGGCCCGCGGCCGCGGCGCAGTTGTAGTGGATGTTGCCGTCGCCGACGTGGCCGAAAGCCACCACCCGCACGCCGGGGAAGTCGCGGGTGATGCCGGCCGTGGCGCGTTCGATCAGCTCGGGCACGCGGCTCACCGGCACGGCGACGTCGTGTTTGATCGAGGCGCTGTCGACCTTCTGCGCCTCCGAGACGTTTTCGCGCAGCTTCCAGAAGTCGCCGCGCTGCGAGTCGCTGGCGGCGATGGCGGCGTCGTGGATCACGCCGGCTTCGGCCGCCTCGCCCAGCGATTCTTCCAGCAGCGCATCGAGCGCGGGACCTTCGGTGCTGTCGGAAAGCTCCACCAGCACGTACCAGGGGTAGCGCTGCGCCAGGGGATCGCGCGATCCCGGGATGTGCTGCACCACCAGGTCCAGGCAGATGCGCGCCAGCAGCTCGAAGCCGGTGATGCGCTCTCCACAACGCTCGCGCAGCAGTGTAAGCAGCGTCACCGCGGCGGCGGGGTTTTCGATCGCCACCATCGCGGTGGCATACGAACGCGGTAGCGGGAACATCTTGAGCACCGCCGCGGTGATGATGCCCAGGGTGCCCTCGGCGCCCACGAAGAGGTGCTTGAGGTCGTAGCCGGTGTTGTCCTTGCGCAGTCCGCGCAGCCCCTCCCAGACGCGCCCGTCGGGCAGCACCACCTCGAGGCCCAGCACCATCTCGCGCGTGTTGCCGTAACGCAGCACGCCGGTGCCGCCCGCGTTGGTCGAAAGGTTTCCGCCGATCTCGCAGCTGCCCTGCGCGCCGAGGGATAGCGGGAAGAGGCGCCCGTGCTCGCCGGCGAGTTTCTGCAGCGATTCGAGCACGCAGCCGGCCTCCACGGTCATGGTGTTGTTCTGTGCGTCGACCTCGCGCACGCGGTTCATGCGCGAGAGGTTCACGACTACCTGGGTGCCGGAATCGTCGGGCACCGAGGCCCCGCAGAGGCTGGTGTTGCCCCCCTGCGGGACAATCGGGACGCGCAAGCCCGCCAGCAGCGCCACGACCTTCGACACTTCGCCGGTATTCGCGGGCCGCACCACGGCGGCGGAACGCCCGTGATACGCATCGCGCCAATCCACTTCGTAGGGGGCGCGTTCGGCGGCATCGACGAGGCCGCGTTCGCCGACAATGGCCTGCAGGCGCGAGAGCAGGTCGGCGGGGACCGAGAGATCGTTCATTGGCGGATGCGCGAGAGCAGGTGGGTGGTGGAGCGGTCGTGCCGGAACGGGATCGAATGCACCGCGCCGCCCCAGGCGCGCACTTCCACGCTGCCCACGATGGCATCGGGCGCCCAGTCGCCACCCTTCACCAGGTGGTCGGGGCGGCATTGCAGGATGCGGGCGAGCGGCGTGTCTTCCTCGAACCAGGTGACCAGCGCCACGCTCTGCAACGCGGCGACCACGGCCATTCGGTCGGCCAGCGCGTTGATGGGGCGGTCCCCGCCCTTGCCCAGGCGGCGCACCGAAGCGTCGGAGTTGAGCGCCACCACCAGCGATGCGCCGAGGGCCGCGGCTTCGGCCAGGTAGGTGACATGCCCGCGGTGCAGGATGTCGAATACGCCGTTGGTGAACACCAGGGGCCGCGGGAGCCTTTCCACCCACGAGGCGAATGCCGCCGGATCGCAGACCTTGGCTTCGAACGCGGGGGCCTTCGTCATCTCAGGCGGCGGCCGCGCCTCCGACGGCGGGTTGCGGCATGCGCGCGAGGATTTCCTTGCGGAAGCGCTTGAGGTCGGCGGCATCCGCTATCGCGCGGTCGTACAGCGTGCCGAGCTTGCCGAAGATCGCCTGCACCACCTTGCCCTCGCAGAGGGTGTCGAACTTGATCTGCTGGTCGAGCCAGTGTTCGAGCCAGCCGATGTCCGGCAGCCGGGACTGCACGGTGTCGTTGGGGAAGAGGCCCTTGTTCACGTGCAGGTTGGTGGGATGCAGCGGCTTGCCGGCGCGCGCCGCGCTCGCCATGAGGATGCCGATCTTGGCGAAGGCCACCCGCGCCTCGTCGCCGAGCTTCTCGATCGCGCGGCGCATGTATTTGTAGTAGGCGCCGGCGTGCCGGGCCTCGTCGCCGGCCAGGGTCTGGTAGATGTGGCGGATCACCGGTTCCGTGTGCCAGGTGGCCGCGCGCCGGTACCACTGGGTCAGCCGCACCTCGCCGCAGAAATGCAGCATCAGGGTTTCGAGGGCGGGGGCCGGGTCGAACGGGAAACGCACCGCGTGCAGCTCTGCTTCCGTGGGCAGCAGCTCGGGGCGGAAGCGGCGCAGGTATTCCATCAGCACGAGGGCGTGTTTCTGCTCCTCGTAGAACCAGATCGACATGAAGGCGGAGAAATCGCTGTCGTCCTGGTTGTCTCGCAGGAACATCTCCGTGGCGGGCAGGGCCGACCATTCGGTGATGGCGTTCATCTTGATCGTCCGCGCCTGCTCGTCGGAGAGCAGGGCGGGGTCGAATTGCGCCCACGGGATGTCCCGGGACATGTCCCAGCGGACCTTCTCGAAGCCGGCAAAGAGTTCCTGATAAAGCATGGTTTTCATGGCCTGTACCCAAGAGTAGCAAAAATGCGCCCTTTTACCCCGTCCGGGTGCATCCGGGCGGGACCGCGGGCCGTAGGGTGGGTACCCGCATTACGAAAAAAGAAGACGCAACGGATGTCCAGAATCGCCGTCGTCGGGGCCGGCATCGCCGGCCTCGCCAGCGCGTGGCTGCTTGCCCGCCGCCACCAGGTCACCCTCTACGAAGCCGGCCGCTACCTGGGCGGGCATACCAACACGGTCGACGTGACCCTGGAGGGGCGCACCCACCCGGTGGATACCGGTTTCCTGGTGTTCAACGATCGCACATACCCCAATCTGGTCAGGCTCTTCGAACACCTGGGAGTTGCAAGCGCCGCCTCCGAAATGTCGTTTTCGGTGCAAATCGGCGCCGGCGAGCTCGAATGGGCCGGCACCAACCTGGCCACGGTATTCGCGCAACCTTTCAATCTGGTGAACCCCCGGTTCCTGCGCATGCTGCGCGACCTGGCGCGCTTCAACCGCGAGGCGACCGCCCACGCCAACTCCGGGGCCCCCCTGCGCGGAACCCTGGGCGAATTCCTGGACGCCGGGGGCTATGGCCAGGAGCTGCGCGGGCTATACCTCTTGCCGATGGCGGCGTGTATCTGGTCGACGCCTTCCACCCAGATCAACCGCTTCCCGCTCTCCACCTTCATCAACTTCTGCCACAACCACGGCCTGCTGGCGGTCACCAACCGCCCGCAATGGCGCTCCGTGGCGATGGGTGGGCGCGAATACGTCCGCCGGCTAGCCGAGTCGATCCCGGACATCCGTCTGTCTACGCCGGTGCGCCGCATCCGTCGCGACGAGGCGGGCGTGGTCGTGATGACCGATGCGGGGCCGGAGCGCTTCGACCAGGTCGTGCTCGCCACCCACACGGACCAGTCCCTCGCGATGCTCGAGCATCCGCGCACCGAGGAGCGCGCGCTGCTCAAGGCGATCCCCTACCTGCCCAATCGCGCGGTGCTGCATACCGACGCACGCCTGCTGCCGGTTCGCAAGCGCGCATGGGCGGCGTGGAACTTCCATTCGCCTCGCGCCGACGCCACCGACGACCCGGTCTCGCTCTCGTACCTGATCAACCGCCTGCAGCCGCTGCCCTTCGCCCGGCCGGTGGTGGTGACGATGAACCCGATCGTCGAGCCGCGCGACGAAGACATCCTCGCCACCTTCGACTACCACCATCCCGCCTTCCTCGAAGGCTCCGACGAGGCGCAGCGCCGCCTGGGCGAGCTGCAGGGGCGCAACCATACCTGGTACGCCGGCGCCTGGACGCGCTACGGATTCCACGAAGACGGCCTGGCCTCGGCGCTCGCGGTGGCGCGCGGCCTGGGCGCGGAGGTGCCGTGGCGGGCCTGAACCTCGAACCGCGCATCGTCTTCGGGCGCGTGCAGCACCAGCGGATGCGGCCGGTGCGCCACGGGTTCGGCTACGGCGTCTTCTACGTGCGCGTGCCCCTTTCGCAGTGGGCGAAGGCCGGTCGGCGCTGGCTCTCGCTCGAGCGCTGGAACCTGCTGGGCCTCTATCGGCGCGACTTCGGCCCGCGCGACGGCAGCGACCTCGAGCCCTGGATCCGCGGCCAACTGGCCGCGGGCGGCGTCACCACCGCCGATGGCGAGGTGGTGCTGCAGGCCTTCCCGCGCGTGCTGGGTTACGTCTTCAACCCGATCACGCTCTGGCAGTGTTTCGATCGCGCCGGTGGCCTGCGCGCCGTGTTGTGCGAAGTCTCCAACACCTTCGGCGAGCACCACAACTACCTGCTGGCCCATGCCGACGGGCGCGTGATCGAACGCGGCGAGTGGATGCAGGCGCCCAAGGCGCTGCACGTCTCGCCCTTCTGCGAGGTGCGCGGGCACTACCGCTTCCACTTCCCGGGCGACGAGGCGCACCCGAAGGCGCGCATCGACTACCACGACGAGGAGGGCGCGCTGCTCGTCACCGCGATGCACGGGCGCGCGCAGCCGCTCACCAACCGCAACCTGCTGCGGGCCTTCTTCGGCTACCCGTGGATGACCGTGGCCGTTGTCGCCCGCATCCACTGGCAGGCGCTACGACTTTGGCTGCAACACGTCCCCTGGTTCGCCAAGCCAGGACCCCCCATCAAGGAAACCACCCGATGAACGCCACCGAAGGCTTCGGCTTCGACGCCGCCGCTCCCTGGTCCGCCCGCACGCTTTTCTCCCTGCTCACGCGCCTGGAGCGCGGCCGCCTGGTGCTCACCGGGCCCGACGGCATCCGGCGCACCTTCGAAGGGGCGGCCGAAGGGCCCCAGGCCGAGCTCCACCTGCGCGACTGGGCGGCGATCGGCGTGTTGACGCGGCGCGCCGAGATCGGGCTCTTCGAATGCTGGCGCGACGGCATCCTCGCCACACCGGACATGCCCGCGCTGCTGCGCCTGTGCGCCGCCAACCAGCCGGCGCTCGAGCGCGTGTTCTACGGCAATCCGGTGGTGGCGCTGATGCTGCGAATCGCCCACGCGCTGCGCCCCAACACGCGGGCCGGCTCGCGCAGGAACATCCACGCCCACTACGACCTCGGCAACTCCTTCTATGCGTCATGGCTCGACGCGGGCATGACCTATTCGAGCGCCATCTTCGCGCCGGGCCGCACCCTGGCCGCTGCGCAGGAGGCGAAGTACGACCGGCTGCTCGACGTGCTGGAGGTGGAGCCCTCGCACCGCGTGCTGGAGATCGGCTGCGGCTGGGGCGCATTCGCCGAGCGCGCGGCGGCCACGCGCGGCTGCCATGTGACGGGCCTCACCATCTCGCAGGCGCAGCTCGACTACGCGCGCGAGCGCGTCACCCGCGCCGGGCTCGAGGAGCGGGTCGACCTGCGCTTCTGCGACTACCGCGACGCGCAGGGCCAATACGACCGCATCGTCTCCATCGAGATGGTCGAGGCGGTGGGCGAGCGCTTCTGGCCCCGGTACTTCCGCGCGGTGCGCGATCGCCTGAAGCCCGGCGGGCGCGCGGCGGTGCAGTCGATCGTCATCGCCGAAGACGCCTTCGAGCGTTATCGCCGCTCGAGCGACTTCATCCGCGAATACATCTTCCCGGGCGGCATGTTGCCCTCGGTGTCGCGCTTCGTGGAGGAGGCGCGCAAGGCGGGCCTGGAGGCGCGCGAACCCTTCCTCTTCGGGCGCGACTATGCGCAGACCCTGCGGCGCTGGCGCACGGCCTTCGACGCGCAGGAGGAGCGCATCCGCGCCCTCGGGTTCGACGACGCCTTCCTCGCCGCGTGGCGCTTCTACTTCCACTACTGCGAGGCGGGCTTCGATTCGGGCCGCGTGGACGTGATGCAGATCGAGCTGGTCCGCCCTTGAGGCTCCTCGCGGCCGTGGCGTTCGCCTGCCTGGCGGCCGTGGCCCACGCCGCGCCGCCGCCGCTGCCGGCCGTCGTCACCGCCGGGGCGCCCGGGCTCAAGGCGCTGGGCGACGCGCGCTTCCGGGTGCTGCTGTTCCACGTCTACGACGCTTCGCTCTGGACCGCGGGGGAGAAGTACCACGCCGATGCGCCGTGTGTGCTCGACATCCGCTACGCCATGGACGTGGCCGGCGCGGACCTCTCGAAACGCAGCATCGAGGAGATGCGCAGGCAGGGTCACGCCGATGGGCGCAAGCTGGCCCGTTGGGAGGAGGCCATGCGGCGCGTGTTCCCCGATATCCGAAAGGGCGACCGCCTGGTGGGTGTGCACCTGCCCGGGCGCGAGGCGCGCTTCTACAACCATGACCGGCTGCTGGGTGTTGTGCCCGACGCCGAATTCGCGCGCGCCTTCTTCGACATCTGGCTCGACGCGCGCACCAGCGAGCCGGCGCTGCGCAAGCGGCTGCTGCAGCTCGAATGACCCGTGTGGCCACCGGCCGCCTGGCGGCCTACGGGTTCCTCGGCATGCCGCTGGCGATGGCCGCGCTGCCGATCTACGTGCACGTGCCGAAGTTTTATGCCGACACGCTGGGCTTGTCGCTTGCCAGCGTGGGATTCTGGCTGCTGGCGGCGCGCGCGCTCGACGCGGTTCAGGATCCGCTGCTCGGCTGGTGGAGCGACCGGCGCCGCGGGCTTCCCGGCGGGCGCTGGGTCTTCGTGCTGGTGGGCGCACCGCTGCTGGCGCTTGGAATGGTGGGGCTTTTCGATCCTCCGCAGTGGACCCCCGCAAGCCTGCAGTGGTGGCTCATCGGCAACCTGGTGCTGGTCTACACCGCCTACAGCCTGGTGACGGTCAGCTACCAGGCCCACGGCGCGGAGATCACCGCGGATCGCAACGAGCGCACGCGCGTGACGGCATGGCGCGAGGCCTTTGCGCTGGCGGGTGTTTTCCTGGCGGCGATTGTGCCGGAGGTCCTGCGCCGCGTGTCCGGCGACCGCGAGGGGTTCGCGCAATTCGCCTACCTCTTCGTCCCCGTGGTGCTGGTTGCCGCGGTGGTGGCGGCCATGCGCTCGCCGCGCGCGCAGGTCGCACCCCGCGCCCTCGCGCCCTCGTGGGACACGTTGTGGCTCCCCCTGGGCAATCGCGCCTTCCGCCGGCTCGCCTTCGTATTCCTGCTGAACGGGATCGCCGCGGCGATCCCCGCGACGCTGGTGCTGTTTTTCATCGCCGATGTGGTGCGGCGCCCGGACCTGACGGCGCATTTCCTGGTGGCGTATTTCGCCGCGGGTGCAATCGGCATGCCGGCCTGGGTGTGGCTGGCGCGGCGGGTGGGGAAGGTGCGCGCGTGGCTGGCGGGCATGGCGCTGTCGATCGTGGCGTTCGTCTGGGCGTTTTACCTGCGCGATGGCGACGTGGGGCCCTACCTGGCGATCTGCGTGATGTCGGGCCTGGCCCTCGGCGCGGACCTCGCGCTGCCGCCTTCGTTGCTGGCCGACGTGATCGACGACGACGAGCGCCGCGGCCGCGGGCGCCACGAGGGCGCGTATTTCGGCATCTGGAACCTGATCACGAAGCTCAACCTCGCGCTTGCGGCCGGCGTCGCCCTGCCGTTGCTGGCCGCCTCCGGCTACCGCTCCACCACGCTTCCCGCCGGCGCCGCACTCGTGACGCTGTCCGCTGTCTATGCCCTGCTGCCGTGTGGATTGAAGGCTTTCGCCGCGCTCGCGCTGTGGAAATCGAACCTCGAACCCAAGGACCCCCGATGAAAATCCTGATCGCGTCGCTTTCGCTGCTGCTGGCCTCCTGCGCCTCGCCCACGCCCCTGGACTACGCGGCGGAAAAGCCCGTGTTCGATTTCAAGACCTACTTCAACGGCAAGGTCGACGGCTGGGGCATGATCCAGGACCGCTCGGGCAAGGTCACCAAGCGCATGTACGTGGAGATGACCGGGACCTGGGTCGGCGACGTCGGCACGCTCGACGAACGCTTCACCAACTCCGACGGCACGAAGGAGACACGCGTGTGGACGGTGCGCAAGTCCGGCAACCGCTACGTGGGCACCGCGGGCGACGTGGTCGGCGAGGCGCAGGGCGAAGCCGCGGGCAATGCGCTCAACTGGCGCTACGTGCTCGAGGCGAAGCGCGAAGGCGGCGACAAGGTGAAACTCGACATGGACGACTGGATGTGGCTCGTCGATGATCGCACCCTCATCAACCGCACCCGGTACTCGAAGTTCGGCATCGGCTTCGGGGAAGTGACCTTCACCTTCCGCAAGCGCGACTAGCCCATGTCCCTCAACCCCCCGCTGTGCGATTGGCGCCAGTCCCGCTGCTGGATCATCGGGGCCAGCACCGGCATCGGCGCGGCGCTGGCCGAAGCGCTGGCGGCCAGGGGCGCGCGCGTGGCGCTTTCCTCGCGGCGGCGCGAGCCGCTCGAAGCGCTGGCCGCGCGCATGGAGGCCGGTCGCGCGCAGGTGCTGCCCCTCGACATTCGTGATCCCGCCGCGCTCGACCAGGCCGCCGGGGCGATCGTGAACCTGTGGGGTGGCATCGACCTCGTGGTGCTGATGGCCGGCGACTACAAGCCGATGCGTGCCTGGGAAATCGACCTGGATGCCGCGCGCGCCATGATCGAGACCAACCTCACCGGCGCCTTCAACACACTCGCTGCGGTCACGCCGCGTTTGCTGGCGCAGGGCAGCGGGACCATCGCGCTGGTGTCTTCGGTCGCGGGTTTTCGCGGGCTGCCGAAGAGCCTCGTGTACGGGCCCACGAAGGCCGCGCTCATCAACCTCGCCGAGACGCTGTACCTCGACCTGCGGCCCAGGGGGCTCGGGGTGTGCGTGATCAACCCGGGCTTCGTGAAGACGCCGCTGACCGCGCAGAACACCTTCAGGATGCCCGCGCTGATCGAACCGGCGCAGGCCGCGCGCGAGATCGTGGCCGGCCTCGAGCGCGGGGCCTTCGAGATCCATTTCCCGCGCCGCTTCACCGGCTGGCTCAAGTTGCTGCGCCTGCTGCCCTACCGGATGTATTTCCCCGCGATCCGGAAGATGACCGGCCTGTGAGCGATACCGCCCTCGACAACGTGAAGAACTTCTGGGAGACGATCTCTCCCGCCACCGTCGCGACGCTGGAGCGTGTGTACACGGACGACGCGTACTTCCGCGATCCGTTCAACGAGGTGCGCGGTGCGCCGGAGTTGAAGCGCATCTTCAGCCACATGTTCGAGACGCTGCAGGAGCCGCGCTTCACCATCGTGGAAAGCGTGTGCCAGGATTCGTCCGCTTTCCTGGTGTGGAACTTCGACTTCCGCGTGAAGGCGTGGAAGCCCGGCGTTACCCGGCGCATCCACGGCACTTCGCACATCCGCTTCGCCGCCGATGGCCGCGTCTCCTACCATCGCGACTACTGGGACGCGGCCGGCGAGCTGTACGCCACGCTGCCGGTGGTCGGGGCGATGATCCGGTGGCTGGGGGGGAAGTTCAGGTAGGCCAACCCCTGCCCGGCAGCGGGGGGCTCAGGTCACGTATTCGAAGACCTTCACGACGCGCGCGACGCCGCTGGTGGTGCGCGCGATTTCCACCGCGGCATCGGCCTCCGCGGTGGTGACCAGGCCCATCAGGTAGACCACGCCCTGCTCGGTCAGCACCTTCACGTGCGAGGGCGAGAATTTGCCGTTGTTGACCATGCGCGCCTTCACGTTCGAGGTCACCAGCGCGTCGTTGCCGCGTGATGCCATCGACGAGTTGCCGGCCACCTGCAGCTCGTTGGTCACTTCGCGAACGTTTTCGATGCGGCGGACGGATTCTTCCACCTTCTTCTTCGCCTCTTCGTTCGGCGCTTCTCCGGTGAGCAGCACGCGGCGGTTGAAGCTGGTGGGATTGACGTGCACGCCGGGGAAGTCGCCGCGCATGCGGCTGTAGACCTTCCATTCGATCGCTTCGTCCTCGATGTACATGCCGGTGGTGCGGCGGTCCGAGGCCATCAGCGCCGCGGTGCCCATGCCGGTGACGGCAAGCGGGAAGCAGCCCTGCAGCAGCGGCAGGGCGGCGGCGAATGTTGCGACAACAAGTGCCTTGCGAATCATTTCTTTTCTCCGTGGATCACGATGTCGACCACTTCGCACAAGCAGTGGATCACCAGGAGGTGGATTTCCTGGACGCGCATGGTGCGCGGGTGGGCCACGTTGAGGTGGTGGTCTGCGGGATGCAGCATCTTTCCCATGGCGCCGCCGTCGCGGCCGGTGAGGGCGATGACCGTCATCTGCCTGGCGTGCGCCGCCTGAATTGCCTCGAGGATGTTTTTCGAATTGCCCGAAGTTGATATCGCCAGCAGGACGTCGCCGGGCTGGCCCAGCGCTTCGAGCTGCCGGGAAAAGACCTGGTCCCAGCTGTAGTCGTTGGCGATGGCGGTGATCGCGGAGGTGTCCACCGTGAGCGCGATGGCCGGCATGCCGGGCCTTTCGCGTTCGAAGCGGCCGACGATTTCCGCGGCGAAATGCTGGCTGTCGGCGGCCGAGCCGCCGTTGCCGCAGGCGAGCGCCTTGCGCCCGGACCTGAGCGCTTCGGCCAGCGCGGTGCCGGCGCGCACGATGTCCGCGGGCATTGTTTCAGCCATGCGACGGCGCAGCTCGATGCCTTCTTCGAAGTGCTGCTTGAGTATGGCTGTGAGGTCCATGGCGGATTCTAGCCTCTAGGAGGCATCAAAAGCGCCGCGCATCCATTCGCAATCGCCCGAGTCCACGGCGACCACGTCGAAGCGGCAAGGAGGGACGCGGTCCAGGCGCATGAGGTACTGGCGCGCGGCCATGATGATGCGCCGGCGCTTGCGCGGCGTGATGCTGGCGAGCGCGCCGCCGAAGCTCGAGCCGCTGCGCATTCGCACCTCCACGAAAACCAGCGTGGCGCCATCACGCACGATGAGGTCGATCTCGCCGGCTTTGGTGCGGTAGTTGCGGGTGACGATGGCGAGGCCGCGGGCCTGCAGGAATTCCGCTGCCTTTTCCTCCGCCGCGCCGCCCGCGGCCTGGGCCGGCGTCGGGTGCGCGATGCCGTTCAAGGCGTGGTGCGCAGCGGGATGACCCGCCCCCCGTCCACTTCGGCCGGCGAAAGCGTGCGGACGAAATGGCGGTCTTCCAGCGTGATGCGGCCGGTGACGCCATCCACCGGGGCACTGGGATCGCCGCGGACGAGCTGGAGGGCGAGGCGGAAGGCATCGATGCCGAAGGCGTAGAGCCTTTCGCTTTCCACGTTGAGCGGGCTGGCGGGCGGGGGATAGGCCATGACGGCGAGGTGATCGGGGTGGACGAACCAGGGCATTTCCACATAACGCACACCCTGCAGGTCCACGTTGACAATGGCTTCCGCGCGCGGGTTCACGCTGAACGAAGTGGCGTAGATCTGCAGCATCCCGGAGACGTAGGGACGCACCGCGCGCGCTTCGGCCTGGTCGAGCGCAAGAAACACCATGTCGCCGCGAATCGCCGCGATGCGTTCGCGGATGACGGGCGCCTCGTCCAGGTTGCCGCTGAAGGGCAGGCGGCGCAGCTCGCCGGCGGCGCGCGTCCACTCGCGCTCGAAGGCGTCCTGCACGCGGCGGGAAAGAGCGGTGTTGGTGCCGATCACGATCGCCTGGCGCCAGCCGTCGGCAACCGCCTGCAATGCCGCCTGCCGCGCCTCGTTGTCGAGGGAGAGCGAAAACGAATAGGCACCCGTGCTGGCCGGGCCGCGCAACTCGTTCAGGGCCAGCACCGGCTGGCGCGAACATTCGCTGGTGACGAGGGTCTGGGCGCCGTCGCGCGTGAAACCGCCCACCACCAGCATCGCCCCGGATTCCTGCGATTGTCGGCAGGCGGCGACGAGTGCGGCGGCCTCGTTGTCGACCGCGGTGACGGTGACCGGGATGCTGTCTCGGCCGGCTGCCTGCGAGGCGGCCATGAAACCCGCGCGCACCGCTTCGGCGAGGCTGCCGAGCGCGGGTGACGTGGTGGGCAGTATCAACGCGACGTGCGGGCGGGTGGCGGCGATCGGGCGCGGGGCGGGGGGCCTTGCGGACGCGACGCCGGCAGGATCGGTGTACGGGCGGACCACCGTGGTGCGGGCAAGGCCCGTCGACGGATCGATCTCGTCAGCGGGTAAAGTGGAGCCCGCCGGGGGATCTGCCGCAAATGCCGACGACGCCAGCGTGGCGAACGTCAACAGGAGGATCGCGTTGAAGCTCGACATTGAGCCGGGATTATATGTGGTGGCGACTCCCATAGGGAACCTGGGGGACGTGACCCATCGCGCCCTGCAGACCCTGGCGAGCGTCGATGTGGTCGCCGCGGAGGACACGCGGGTCACCGGCGGCTTGCTGCAGCACTTCGGCATCAAGGCGCGGCTGGTGGCGATGCACGCGCACAACGAACGCGGCGGGGCGCAGCGCGTGATCGAATGGATCCGCGAGGGCAAGTCGGTTGCGTTCTGTTCCGACGCGGGCACGCCGGCCGTGAGTGATCCGGGGGCGGTGGTGGTGGATGCCGTGCGCGCCGCGGGCCTGCGCGTGTTCCCGGTGCCCGGGCCCAGCGCGCTGACCGCGGCGCTTTCCGCCTCCGGCATCGAAGCCGATGGCGTGGTGTTCGCGGGCTTCCTGCCGGCCAGGGGTGCGCAGCGCAAGGAGCGCCTGGCCGCGCTTGCCGCGGGCCCCTGGGCGATTGCGTTATTCGAGGCGCCGCATCGCGTCTCGCAGACCCTGGGCGACCTTCATGCGGCCCTCGGCGAGCGCGATGTGGTCATCGCCCGCGAGATCACCAAGAAGTTCGAGACCATCGCGCGTGTGCCGCTCGCCGGCGCGCGCGCCTGGGTCGATGCCGACGACGACCGCCGGCGCGGGGAGTTCGTGTTGGTGGTCGAGGGCCGGCCGGTGGAACACGTCTCGGCCATCGAGCCGCGGGTGCTGCTGGCAACGCTGCTGGCGGAGGTGCCGCTGAAGCAGGCCGTTGCGCTCGCCGTGAAAATCACCGGCGGCAAGCGCAACGAGCTTTATCAGATCGCCCTGGACACGAAGAAGTAACGGGTTGTCAGGAGCGCGTGTGACCGTTGCGACGCATGGAGGCCATGGCGGCAAGCGCCATCAACGCGGCCAGCAGGATCAACGCGTATTCGCTGAGCGTGGGCACCTGCGTGGCGATGCCGATGGCGAGTATCGCAAACGGCGCGCTGGCTACCCCATTGCCCTGGCTGATCCCGGTGTCGGCTACGGCGGCAAGGCAGGTATCCGCCGTTCCCGCGGGGGAGACGCCGATGCCGCTGCAGCTGGCGTTGTGGAAAGCCTGGGTTATAAACCCCGGGGTGATCTGGAAGAAGTCGAACCGGTCGCCCAAGGCGTGGACCGCCCCGGCCGTCTGCCAACGCTCCACTGTGATATCTGCGTCGGTGACAGCGCCGTTTGCGTCGGTGCTGACCGTGACCGTGTGGACGCGGACGTTGGCATCGCCCGTTGCGTAGGTGGTCAGGCCGTCCGACGCGGTGAAACTGGTGACCAGCGGGCCGATGTCGCTGAAGACGAGGTTGGCGGGCAGGCGCTGCGCGGTCACGAACTGCACGGTGACGTTGTCGGTCGCGGTGAAGTTGGCGCAGTTGCCGAGGACGCAGGCGGTGAAGTCGAGGGTCACCGTGTACGGGCTGCCGGTGTAGCTGTAGGTGACAGCGGACGCCGGAACCGAGGCCAGCAGGAGGACAAACAGCGCCAGTAGCTTCTTCATTTTTTTCCCTTGAGTTTTCCCTGAATTCGACGCGCCACTATAATCCATCAATGTCCGACGTGCTTGAGATCTCCCGCCCCGACGATTGGCATGTCCACCTGCGTGATGGCGCGGCGCTCGCTTCGGTGGCCGAAGCCACCGCGCGGCAGTTCGCGCGCGCCATCGTGATGCCCAACCTGAAGCCCCCGGTGGTCACCACCGGGCAGGCCCTGGACTATCGGGCCCGCATCCTGGCGGCACTGCCGAAAGGCGCGGCTTTCGAGCCCCTGATGACGCTATATCTCACCGACAATACTGATGCACAAGAGGTGGAGCGAGCGGCCGCCTCCGGGGCCGTGAAAGCGGTCAAGTATTACCCCGCCGGCGCCACCACCAACTCCGATTCCGGCGTGACCGACCTGGGCAAATGTGATGCCGTGCTGGAAGCGATGGCCGCCGCGCGCATGCCGCTGCTGGTGCATGGCGAGGTGACCGATCCCGAAGTCGACATCTTCGATCGCGAGGCGGTGTTCCTGGAGCGCACGCTGGGCGCGCTGGTCAGGCGCTTTCCGACGTTGAAAATCGTGGTCGAGCACATGACCACGCGCGAGGCCGCGGATTTCGTCGAGCGGGCGCCGGAAAACGTGGCGGCCACGATCACCGCGCACCACCTGCTGATGAACCGTAACGCCCTTTTCGCCGGCGGCATCAATCCACACCACTACTGCCTGCCGGTGCTCAAGCGCGAACCCCATCGCCGCGCGCTGCTCGCGGCCGCCACGTCGGGCAACCCGAAGTTTTTCCTCGGCACCGATACCGCCCCGCACGCGCGTGGAACGAAGGAAGGCTGCTGCGGCGCGGCCGGGATATACACCGCCCACGCAGCGCTCGAGTTGTACGCCGAGGCCTTCGAATCGGTTGGCGCGCTCGACCGCCTGGAGGGATTCGCCAGCCACTTCGGGGCCGATTTCTACGGGCTGGCGCGCAACAAGGGCACCATCACCCTCGAGCGCGCCGAATGGGAAGTGCCGGCCGAATATGCCTTCGGTGACGCGACCGTCGTGCCGATGCGCGCCGGACAGAAGCTGCGCTGGCGCCTGGCGGGTTGACGCGGGTGGATTGGACCGGCGCGCGCGCGCGCCTTCAGGCGCCCATCTTCGCGCCGCTCGCGCTGGCGGTTTCGAGGCTTCCGGCCGACCGCTGGCCCGGGGTCGCGGACCTCAACTCCCTGGCCGGCGAGCTGCGTACCGACGGCGGGCGCGCCCTGCGCTTCGTCGCGCCGCGCGGCAACGATCCCCTCGAGCGCCGCCACTACGAGCAACGCATCTTCGAAACCGGGGAAGTCGAGACGCGGGCCGAAAACTGGCACGACCTCTTCAACGCGCTGGCCTGGCTGACCTACCCGAAGTCGAAGGCGAGCATCAACGCGCAACACGCGGCGATCCTTGCCGAGGGCGGCCCGGAGGAGTTGCGCCATCGCAGTCCGGAACGCGATGCGCTGACACTTTTCGACGAGGGCGGGGTGATCGTGGCCGCGCGCTCGCCTTCACTGCTGCGCCTGATCCCGGCCTTCGAGTGGAAAGAGCTCTTCTGGACGCGGCGCGGGGAGCTCGACGCCAACATGCGGTTCTTCACCTTCGGGCACGGCTGCTTCGAGCAGTCGCTGGCGCCTTTCATCGGCATGGTCGCCAAGACGGTTTTTGTTCCGGTCGACGAGCTCTTCTTCATGTTGCCGGTGGAATCGCAGGTGCAGCAGGCCGACACGCTGGTCGCCGCGCACTTTGCCCACCGCGCGCGGTTCCACTCCCCGAAGGCGATGTCACCGATGCCGATACTCGGCGTGCCCGGCTGGCACTTCGCGGCGCAGGACGAGGCCTTCTACAACGACGCCCGGCACTTCCGGTCGAGGCCGAAGTGAAAACTGGTGTCAGAGACGACTTTTGCGTTTGGGCCAGCAAGCCCAACAGCAAAAGTCGTCTCTGACACCAGTTTTCTATCGGACCAGCTCCATCCTTCGACGCGTGGCGACACCGAAGCGCGCAGCGCGCCCGGCGTAGGAGGCGCGGGGGGTGCGCGATTCGAGCTCGAGGATGCGTTCGCTCAAGCGTTCGCGCAGCATCTCCACCAGGCTCTGCACCGCCCGGGAGCGCGAGCCCCTGGCGATGTAGAGCGAGACATCGACGCTGCCCAGGCTCGGCAGGCCCAGCTTGCGATCGACCACTTCCAGCTCCGGCAACAGGCCTTCGGGCGTGCGCACGGTGACGCCCAGGCCCGCGTTCACCGCGGCCCACACGCCGTAGAGCGACGGGCTGGTGAGCGCGATGTTCCAGGCGATGCCGGCGGCGTCGAGCTCGGCGATCGCCTTGGTGCGGAAGCGGCAGGGCGAGGTGAAAAGCGCCAGCGGCACCTTGCCCACGCCGTCCCATTCGAAGTCGCGGTGTGCGATCCAGACCAGCGGCAGATGGCCGATGCAGATGGCGTTCGGCCGCTCGCCCAGGCCCAGGGCCAGCGCCACATCCACCTCACCCGCGTCCACCGCGGCGGCGAGCCGCGTGCCGCCGTCCACACGCACCTCCAGCCCCACCGACGGATGTGCCTTGCTGAACTGGGCGAGCACCGGCGGCAGCCACGATTCACCAAAATCCTGCGACGCGCCGAAGGTGAGATTGCCGGAGACGTTCGATTGCCGCATCACCTGCTGCGCCTCGTCGTTGAGCGCCAGGATGCGGCGCGCGTACGACAGCAGCACCTCGCCCGCCTCGGTGAGCACCAGCTTGCGCGAGGCGCGCTCGAAGATCGGCTCGCCCGCCTGCTCCTCGAGCTTGCGCATCTGCAGCGAAAGCGCGGCTTGCGTGCGCCCGACGCGGGCCGCGGCAAGGCCCAGGGTGCCGTGGTCGGCGAACGCCACCATCGAGCGCAGCACGTCCATGTCGAAGTTGCGGGGATTCATAAGCGGACCTTGAGTGCCGGATAACAAAGATTAGATAGCCTTGAGTGCCTGCGAAGTCTAGCATCGAAGCTCGAGTCCAAAGAACATACCCCGGAGAAACGTCATGGCCCAGGTCGATACCCGCATCGCCAGTCAGTTCCTCAACGTATCCACCCCCAATATCTCGGATGCGCTCGACCGCCTCGGCATCGAGGGCGCCCCCCAGGGCATCCTGCCGATCTATCCCACCATCAAGATCGCAGGCCCCGCGGCCACGTTGAAGCTCGTGCCCGCCGGCAAGGCGGAAGAATCCACGGTGCTGGGAACGCTGCGCGCCATCGTGAAGGGCGGCGCGGGTTCGGTGCTCGTGATCGACGCCTCGGAGAACCCGAAAGTGAACGCGTACGGCGGTGTCGCTGGTGCTACTTCCAAACACAACGGCCTCGTGGGTTGCGTGACCGACGGCGTGGTGCGCGATGTCGACGAATACGCGGGCTACGGCATGCCCGTCTACGGCCGCGGCATCGCGCAGCAATCGGTGCGCGGGCGCTCCTCGTGCGCGGGTTACGGCATTCCCGTCAAGCTCGGCGGCTTCTCCGTGCGCCCGGGCGATTTCAACGTCGCGGACATGAACGGCACCGTGGTGGTCCCGATGGAGCGCATCGCCGAGGTGCTCGCCTTCGCGCAGAAGGTGAAGCAGACCGAGGACAGCGTCATCGCCGCCATCCGCGCCGGGGCGGACCCGATGGAAGCGCACGAAAAGGTCAACTACGACAACATGCTCAAGGCGCAGCAGGGGGCCTGATGGCAATCCAGAAGCGGCGCACGACACTTTTCGTCGGCGCGCTGGCGCTCGATGGCCTGGCGTCCGCGCTGGCGAGTGGCGCAGACCTCGTCTGCATCGACCTCGAGGACGCGGTCCCGCCCGATCGCAAGGAAGAAGCGCGGGCGGCGGTGGTCGCGCGCCTGCAGGACGCGCAGGCGCCCGAGGGCGTGCAGCTGATCGCGCGCGTCAACGCGATGACGGATCCGCAGGGCCCGCTCGACCTGCGCGTGCTGGTCGAACGCTGCCGCGCGATCGGCGGCGTGCTGCTGCCCAAGGTTGATGGGGCGGGGGAGATCGATGCGGCCGCGGACATCGCGACGCGCGCGGGATCCGGCATCGACATCTACGCCATCATCGAAACCGCGCCAGGTCTCGAGGCGTGTGCCGGCATCGCGAGGGCGAAGGCGCTGAAGGCGCTTTTTTTCGGCGGCTTCGACCTGTCCACGGCGCTCGGCTGCGCGATGGAATGGGAACCGCTACTGTATGCGCGCTCGCGTGTGGTCCATGCCGCGGCGCTGGGCGGCATCGAGGTGCTCGATTCACCCTACCCCGACGTCGCGAACCTGGAAGGCCTGCGCGCGGCGTGTGGACAGGTGAAGGCGCTGGGAATGAGCGGCAAGGCCGCCAAACACGCGTCCCAGGTCGCCACCATCCGCGAGTGTTTCACACCCACCGCGAAGGAAATCGAGCGCGCGCGCCGTATCATCGGGATGTTCCGCCAGGACCCCACGCGACCGCTTGTGTACGAGGGAAAACTGATCGAGCTGCCGGCGATCAAGCAGCTCGAACGCATCGCCTAGGCACGACGCACATGGCCACGATCAACTACCTCACCACCATCGAGTTCGATTTCGGCGCGCTCACCCGGGCCGCGGAGATCGCGAAATCCGCGGGCATCATGCACCCGCTGCTGGTCACCGACCCCGGCCTGGCGAAGGGCCCCGTGATGGCGCGCGTGCGCGAGGTGCTTGCCCCACTCGCCCCGGCCGTCTTCGATGCGACGCCGCAGAACCCCGACGAGGAAGCGGTCGAAAAAGCCGTCGCCATCTTCAGGCAACACGGCTGCGACGGTGTCGTCGCCCTCGGCGGCGGCTCATCCATCGACCTGGCCAAGGCGGTGGCGTTGCTGGCGACACACGACGGGCCGCTGGAGCGATACGCGGTGATCCTCGGCGGCCTGGCGAAAATCACCCCCGCGATCGCGCCGGTGATCGCCATCCCGACCACCGCCGGCACCGGCAGCGAGGTAGGGCGCGCCGCCCTCATCACGCTGCGCGACGGGCGCAAGCTCGGCTTCATCAGCCCATTCATGATCCCGAAGGTGGCGCTGTGTGACCCGGAGCTCACGCTGGGATTGCCGGCCGGCCTCACCGCCGCAACGGGAATGGACGCGCTCACCCATTGCATCGAGACATTCCTCTCGCCGCGCGTGAACCCGCCGGCGGACGCCATCGCGCTCGACGGCGCCATTCGCGCCGCCAACTGGATCCGGCCGGCGTTTTCCGAACCCGGCAACCGCGACGCGCGCTGGAACATGATGATGGCCTCGCTGCAGGGCGGGCTCACGTTCCAGAAGGGCCTGGGCGCGGTGCATTCCATGTCGCACCCGCTGGGCGGGCTCAGGCAGCCGCTGCTTCACCACGGCACCCTCAACGCGGTCATCCTGCCGGCGGTGCTGCGCCACAACCGCAGCCACGCCGCGCAGAAGATGGAGGCGCTCGAACGCGCGCTGGTGACCCGCCCCGGCGAGGACCTCGCGACCTTCATCGAGCGCCTGAACGCGGACCTCGGCCTGCCGGCCTCGCTGCGCGCCATGGGCGTCACCGATGAGATGATCCCGGCGATGGTGGACGGCGCGCTGAAGGACCACTCCACCGCCACCAACCCGCGGCCCCTTGCGCGCGAGGACTTCGAGCTGCTGTTCAGGCAGGTTTTGCAATGAAACAACCGAGGAGAGACGGCATGAAAAAAATCATCGCGGCGTTGATCGGCAGTGCGGCCTTCGCATTTCCGGCACTCGCCCAGGCGCAGGCCTACCCCAGCAAGGGCATCAAGATCGTCGTGCCCTTTGCCGTCGGCGGCATCGCCGACACCTTCGGGCGCGTGGTCGCCCAGAAGCTCTCCGAGAGCTGGGGCCAGACGGTGATCGTGGAGAACAAGACCGGCGCCGGCGGCAACATCGGCGCGGACCTGGTGGCGAAATCGCCGCCCGACGGTTACACGCTGGTGGTGGGCAACATCGGCACCCACGCGGTCAACCCGTTCCTGATGAAAAACATGCCCTACGACCCGCTGAAGGATTTCGTGCCGGTTGCACATTTGCTGGACGCGGAAGGCCTGCTGGTCGTGCATCCCTCGCTGCCGGTGAAAACCGTGCCCGAGCTCATCACCTACGCGAAGGCCAACCCCGGCAAGCTGGCCTACGCCTCGGGCGGGATGGGCACCACCAGCCACCTCGCCGGCGAGCTCTTCAAGTCGATGGCCGGGGTCGACATGGTCCACGTCCCGTACAAGGGCAACTCGCCGGCGATCACCGATGTGATGGGCAACCAGGCGCAGATGATCTTCGCCACCATGCCCACGGTGATCCAGCAGGCCAAGGCGGGCAGGCTGCGCGCGGTGGCCACGCTGGGCACCGTGCGCGCGCCGGCGGTGCCGGATACGCCCACGATCGCCGAATCCCTGCCGGGCTTCGACGTCGCCAACTGGATCGGCTTGTTCGCCCCCGCCGGCACCCCGCACGAGATCGCGGTCAGGCTCAACGCGGAAGTGCAGAAGATCATGCTGTCGCCAGAGGTGCAGAAGCGCCTCGAGGCCGAGGGAGCGAAGTTCATCCCGACCACACCAGAGACTTTCGCCGTGTTCCAGAAGGCGGAATCGGAGAAATGGGGCAAGGCGATTCGCGAGGCCGGCATCAAGGCCGAATGATAATCTTGGAGGATGAAAAGCCTATGGACGGACGCCGAGGCCGCGCAATTTCCTGGTGACCTCGGCCAGCGCGTCTACACATCGCGGCTGCTTGGCCGCGACAAGTCGCTGGTGTTGCATGGCGGTGGCAACACCTCTGTCAAGCTCGACGAGCAGGACCTGCTCGGGCGTACGCGCTCGGTCCTCTACGTAAAGGGAAGCGGCTGGGACCTCGAGTTCATCGAGAAGGCGGGTTTCTCCCCGGTTCGCCTCGACCATCTCGTGGACCTCTCGACGCTGGAAACGCTCTCGGACCCGCAGATGGTCAACGAGATGCGTACCCACATGCTGCGCGCCGATGCGCCGACGCCTTCGGTCGAAGCGATCCTGCACGCGATCCTGCCCTTCAAATACGTCGACCACACCCACTCCGACGCCGTCCTCGCGCTCACCAACACCGCTGATGGCGAGCAGCGCATCCGCGCCCTGTACGGCGACGACGTGGTGGTGATCCCGTACGTGATGCCGGGCTTCGACCTCGCGCGCCTGTGCGCGCGGATATTCCCGCGCGACCGCAAGCCCGCGACGATCGGCATGGTGCTGCTGAACCACGGCATCTTCTCGTTCGGCGACACGGCGCGCGAATCCTACGAACGCATGATCTCGCTGGTGGATCGCGCGGAGCGCGCGTTGGCGAAGGCTTCCGTGGCAGCGCCCGCGAAGGCGCCTCGCCCGGCCACGGCGGCACGCGTCGAACTCGCCATGCTGCGCCACGAGGTCTCGCGCATCGCGGCAAACCCGATGA
>JBBREI010000007.1:0-40795 GCA_038203035.1 Burkholderiales bacterium | reverse complement strand
GCCCACGAAAGTCACCATCTCGCGGTAGCTGTCGATGGCGATGCGCTCGGCCACCAGGTTTTCCCTGATGGCTTCCTGCAGCGTCTTGCCGATGCGGTATTCGGCGTGGCTGCGCCCGGTCAGCTCGTCGGGGTTGAAATTGGGCTCGCCACCGAGTTGCACGATGCGTTCGGCGATCAGGTCGGCGTGGGCCTGTTCCGCGTTGGAGTGTTCGAGGAATTCCGTTGCGACGGCGTGGGAATGGATGCCGCGCGCCATGAAGAAGTCGTGTAGGTAGCGCAGCACGCAGACCAGCTCCGTGGCCAGCGCCTCGTTGAGCAGGTCGATGACTTTTTCCTTGTCGCAGGCGTAGTTTTCCGTGACCGCGCCTTCCTCGACGTGGCGGCGGGCCTGCTCGCGCAGGGTCTTCACATCGGTAAGTTGCGGCTTGGCGGGCGGGGACTTCTGGGGGATGGCGTTCATTTTGTGTCTCCTTGGGGTCTGGGTTCAGACCGCCCCGGGAGGCACACGGTTCCGCCGAAACCGGCTCAGTGCGCTCCGGCGAGCGCCCCGACCGCCGTGAGCTTGCCGCCGCGCATGCGCAGCAGCTCGCCCAGGATGCGTTTGGTGAGTGGATCGTCGGGCAACGCCGAGCTCGGGGCGGCGAAGTGGAAGCCCTGCAGCAGGTCGGCGCCGGAATCGATCGCCAGCAACGCTTCGCTGGCGCTTTCGATGCCTTCGATCGCCACCTGGGCGCCGGCTTCGTGCAGGAGCTCGATGATGGCGGGCAACATGCGCCGCGCCTTCCGGTCGCCCACGGCGTCGGTGAGCACGGAGCGGTCGATCTTCACCACGTCCGGGCGCAACGACACGATACGGTCGAAATTGGAACGGCCGACGCCGAAGTCGTCCATGGCGATGCTGGCGCCCAGCGCCCGGTAACCCGAGACCGCCTCGCGCAGCACGCCTTCGTCGCTGCAACTACCTTCGAGGATCTCGATGCAGACGCGTTCGGGCGCGAGGCCGTAGAAGCGCACCAGGTCGGCGAATTCGCGGGTGGCTTTCGCATCCCTCACCGCCGCTTCCGGACTGACGTTCACGAACAACTTGCGGTCGCCCGGATCGAGCGTGGCGAAGCGGCGCAGGTGCAGCGCGCGGCAGATCCAGTCGAGCAGGATTCCATCACCCTGCTCGAAGGCCCTTGCAAACAGGCGATCGGGGCGCATTGGGATGCCTTCCGCGTCCTGCGCGCGGATCAGCGCTTCGAAGCCGATGCAGTCGGCTTCCTTGACCGAATAGATGGGTTGGAAGTGCGTGGCGAGCGCCATCCCCTGCCATTGCAGGCAATTGAGCTTGGCCGCCCGGACGAGGTCCTCGGCGATGCGCGACAACGATTGGCCCACGTGTCTCCCGTTTGTTCTTCTGGCCGGCTGTGTTGCGGCTCAGGAGCGACTTTGCGGGGACGCAATTACACGCGGGTTACGGAACGGTTTCAACCGTAAGAAACCGGTGTTCCTCACGGCTTGGTGGCGAAGAAGCCGGCCATGATCTCGGCGATCTCGCTCATGCGGTAGGGCTTCTTCAATACGCGGTTGACGCCCGCGGCCAGCGCCCGCGCCTCGAAGCCGGAGCCGCCGTAGCCGCTGGCGATGAGGATCGGCAGGGTGGGGTTGATGCGGCGCAGCTCGAGTGCGAGCTGGGTGCCGGTGAGCTCGGGCATCACCTCGTCGCTGACCACCGCCTCGAAGCGCTTCGGATTGGCGCGCACCGCCAGCAGCGCCTCGCGCCCGTTGCGGTAACCCGCGGGCTCGTAGCCGAGGGTGGCAAGCATCTCCTCGAGGGCGGCGAGGACCTCCGGTTCGTCGTCCACTACCAGGATCTGCTGGCCGTCGCCGCGCGGCAGCTCGTCGCGCGTGTGCTCCACCGGGCCGATCTCGCCCTGCACCTGCGGCATCCAGACCGTGAACACAGTGCCCTGGCCGAGCTCGCTCGCGACATCGATGAAGCCGTGGTGCTCGGCCACCACCGAATGCACCAGCGCCAGGCCCAGGCCGGTGCCGCGGCCGGCCGGCTTGGTGGTGAAAAACGGCTCGAAGATGCGGTCGATCACCTCCGGGGCGATGCCATGGCCTGTATCGCGCACCGTGATGCGCGCGTATTCACCCGGGCCGATCTCGCCGGTGCGCACCTTGCGCGGTTCGCGAATCGTTTCCCTGGCCACCAGCACTTCCACCACGCCGTCCTCATCCATCGCCTGGATCGCATTGGTGCACAGGTTCATCACCAGCTGGTGCAGCCGGGTCGGGTCTCCCAGCACGGCGGCCTGCGCGTCTTCGATCGTGCACTGCACGTTCACGCGCCGGGTGGCCGAGCCGCGCACCAGCTCGCACGCCTCCTGCACGATGGGGGCCACGATCACCGGGATCTTCTCGGCGCCTTCCGCGCGGCTGTACGAGAGGATCTGCGTGACCAGCGCCTTGGCGCGGTTGCCCGCGTCCATGATGGTGTCGATGTAGCGCTTGAGGTCGGTGTCGCGTGCCTTCGCCTGCGCAAGCTCGCCATAACCCAGGATCGCACCGAGGATGTTGTTGAAGTCGTGTGCGATGCCGCCGGCCAGGTGGCCGACGGCCTGCATCTTCTCGGCCTGGCGCAGCTGCGCTTCGAGGCGCAGCTTGTCTTCTTCCGCGCGCACCTTCTCCGAGACGTCCTTCACGAAGCCGATCACGCGCCGGCCTTCCTTGCCGCGCGCGGGGTCGGCCACCAGGTAGGCATTGACCCCCAGCGTGCTGTAGTCGCCGTCGTCGCGGCGCAGGCGGTATTCCATCGCGATGTGCGAGATCTCGCCCGACATCAACTGCTCGCGCAGGCCCTTCAGGCTCATGCGGTCTTCCGGGTGCACGCGCGCCATCCAGCCGCGCACGGTGCCCACGCTTTCGCGATCGGTCCCGATCACCGACTGCGTATCGCCGTCCCAAACCACCTCGCCGCTGAGCGGATCGAAGTCGTAGAGCAGGCTCTGGCTGGCGCGGATCACGCGCTCGTGGCGGTAGCGCCATTCCTCGGTCTCGCGCGCGGCCTCTTCGCGCTCCACGTGCAGCGCCGCCGAAAAGAGCGTGGTGACGATGATGGTGAGCAGGTAGAACTGCAGGTGCAGCAGCGACTTCACGTCCGGCAGGCCGTCGGCGCCATGGGGCCCGAAGCCGTGGCCGGTGTGCCAATAGCAGATGAGGCCGAAGATCGCCAGGCCAAGCGTGGCCGCGCGCAGCCCGAAGCGCAGCGCCGCCCAGATCAGGAATGGCGCGCACAGGTAGGCGAGCGGCGGGATGAAGCCCTCGCCCTCGGGCCGTGTCGAAAACGCATACGAGGTCGCGAAGATGAGGCAGACGTAGAGGACAACAAGTTCCGGCAGGCGCGAACGGGCCTGCTCCAGCGCCTGGCGGTAGCCGCGCCGGTTCCACGCCAGGATCAGCGGTGCCGTCAGCACCATGCCCAGGAACGTGGAGACAAACGCCACCGACCACTGCTCCTTGAAGGGCGCGTCCCAGCGCAGGAACGAAAACGCGCCGTCGATGATCGCCATCGCCGCCACCAGCGGGATCATGCCGATGAGGAACGACGCCAGCCCCTTCACCGTATCGACCTGCACGCGCGGGCCCGCCAGGCGCAGCAACCCGGCGGCGACAAAAAGTGGTTGCGCGACGTTGATGGCAGTGGTGGCCGCTATGGAGGTCCACGCCGCGCCGGCCAGCACGCCTACCAATACCGTGGCCGCGAGCACCATCGCGAGGTATGCGGGCCAGCGCCTTTCCGCGGACACCAGCAGGGTGCCGAGCGCGACGCCGTGCGCCGGCCAGATGAACATCGGCATGCGCTCGTGCAACGGCAGGCTGGCGGCGTAGGCGGCGAGCGCGAAATACGTGAGGCCGAAGGCCGCGTAGGCCGCGGCCTGGCGAAGGGAGGTCGGTTGCGCCTCGAAAGTGGGGAGCGGGGTGGCGTTCATCAGGTTGCCCTGGGAATGATAAGGCCTTTCAGCGGTAGAATGCCCCCAAAGGGACTCACTCCAAGGCCGCCGGTGGAAGCACATATCCTGGTCGTCGATGACGACGTAGCGATCCGAGAGCTGATCAAGGAGTACCTCACCGAGAACGACTTCCAGGTCTCGGTGGCCGAAACCGGCGCCGACATGGACCGGGTACTGGCGGTCGAAATCGTCGACCTGGTCATCCTCGACCTCAAGCTGCCGGATGAAGACGGCCTGGCCATCGCCCGAAGGCTGCGCGAATCGCTCGACCTGCCGATCATCATCCTCACCGGCCGCAAGGAAGAGGTTGATCGCGTGATGGGCCTGGAACTCGGCGCGGACGACTACGTCACCAAGCCCTTCAGCCAGCGCGAACTGCTGGCGCGCATCAAGGCGGTGCTGCGGCGCACGGAACAGAAACGCGCCACCCGCCGCGGGGAAAGTGTGCGCGCCTACCGCTTCAAGGGCTGGGAGCTGAACACCGGCACCCGCAAGCTGCGCGCCCCCGACGGGCGCAACGTGGAGCTCACCAACAGCGAATACGCGCTGCTGGTGGCGTTCCTGAAGGCGCCGGGGCGCATCCTCACGCGCGACCAGCTGCTCGAATCGAGCCGGCTGCACGACGACATCTACGACCGCTCCATAGATGTCCAGATCCTGCGCCTGCGCAGGAAAGTCGAGGAAAGCCCCAACCAACCGACACTCATCCGCACCGAGCGCGGCGCCGGCTACTACCTCGACGCTCCCGTAGAAGCAGTCTAGTTGGCCGCGTTTTCCCCGCTGCGCTTCACCTTCCGCCCGCGGTTGTGGACGAGCTTGAAGGGATACGGGCGCGACGACTTCGTGGCGGATCTGGGCTCGGGCATCACCGTGGCCCTCGTGGCGCTGCCGCTGGCGATGGCCTTCGCGATCGCCTCCGGGGTCCGCCCCGACCAGGGCATCACCACCGCGATTGTGGGCGGCTTCCTGGTCTCGCTGCTGGGTGGGTCGAAGGTCCAGATCGCGGGGCCCGCGGGCGCGTTTGTCGCGATGCTTTACACCATCGCGGAAAAATACGGCATCCCCAATCTGCTGATCGCCACCATGATGGCCGGGGTGCTGCTGTTTGCGATGGGCGCATTCCGGATGGGCACGCTGGTGCGTTTCATCCCGGTCACGATCGTGATCGGCTTCACCACCGGCATCGCGGTGATCATCGCGTTTTCGCAGCTGCGCGACCTGCTGGGCCTGCACATCGACAAGATGCCGTCGAACTTCTTTTCCCAGGTCTCGGTGTTGTGGTCGCACCTGCACGGGGTCAACTGGGTGGCGCTTGCCGTGGGCGTGGCGTGCCTGCTGGTGATTGTGGTGTGGCCGACGCCGCAGTCGACGAGATCGGTCCACTGGCGCTTCCTCACCGCCAAGCTGCCCTCCACCGTGGTGGTGCTGGTGGGGTCGGCGATTGCGGTCTGGGCGATGGGGCTTCCGGTGGAGACCATCGGCACGCGTTTCGGCGAGCTGCCGCGCGGGCTGCCGACGCCGGCGCTGCCACATTTCGACTGGGCGACGGCGCAGAACCTGTTTGCGCCGACGGTGGCCATCGCGTTGCTGGGCGCCATCGAATCGCTGCTGTGCGCGCGCGTGGCCGACGGGTTGATTGGTGACCGCCACGACCCCAACCAGGAGCTGATGGCGCAGGGCATCGCGAATTTCGCCTCACCCCTTTTCGGCGGCATCGCCGTCACCGGGACCATCGCGCGCACCATGACCAACGTGAAAAGCGGCGGGCGCACACCCGTCGCGGGGATCGTGCACGCGGCCACGCTGCTGCTGGTGATGGTGGCCCTCGCCCCGCTCGCCGGCTACATCCCGCTCACCGCGCTTGCCGCGGTGCTGCTGTGGGTGGCATTCAACATGGTCGCCTGGCAGGAGTTGCGTGCGCTGCGACGCTTCTCGATGTTCTACCGCGCCACCCTGCTCACCACGCTGGCGCTCACGGTGGTCTTCGACCTCACCGTTGCGGTTCAGGTGGGCCTCGCGCTGTCGTGCCTCTTCTTCATCTATCGCATGTCGGAGCTCACGCGGCTGGAGCGGATCGTGTTGCCGAAGGCGGCCGCCGGCGCGGGCGGGCCGGTGCAGGCCTGGGCGGTGTCCGGATCGGTTTTCTTCGGCTCGGTGAACAAGCTCGAAACGCTGCTCGACGCCTCGAAAGACCCGGTCCGCGCCGTGATCCTGGAGATGCACAAGGTGATCTACATGGACAACACCGGCCTGGACGCGATGGAGAACCTGCACCGGACGCTGGCGCGGCGCGAAACGCACCTGGTCCTGGTGGGCCTCAACGAGCAGCCGAGGCAGCTCCTTGCCCGTGCCGGGTTCCTCGACGACCTGGGCAAGGACACCGAGTTCCCCGACCTCGAATCGGCGCTGGCGACCCTGAAACCGCAATAGCGCTCACAATTCTTTTCGTTTATGTACACCCTCCATATCGGCAACAAGAACTACTCGTCCTGGTCGCTGCGCCCGTGGGTCCTGATGCGTGCGCTGGGCATCCCCTTCGAGGAACGGCTGCACGTCTTCGGCGCCGGATTCAAGGCGAAGGAAACCGGCAGATCCCCCAGCGGCAAGGTGCCCTGCCTGCACGACGGCGGGCGCATCGTATGGGATTCACTCGCGATCGCGGAATACCTCGCCGAAAGGCACCCCGGGGTATGGCCCGCCGATGCCGATGCGCGCGCCTGGGCGCGCAGCGCGGCGGCCGAGATGCACAGCGGCTTCAGCACCCTGCGCAACAACTGCGGCATGAACTGCGGGATACGCGTGAGCCTGCACGATCACCCGGCCGCGCTCGGCGTGGACATCGCACGGCTCGCGGAACTCTGGGGCGATGGCATCGCGCGCTTCGGCGGCCCGTTCCTGGCAGGCGACAAGTTCACCGCGGTGGACGCATTTTTCTGTCCCGTGGCATTCCGGGTGCAGACCTATGGGCTCGAGCTGCCGCCGGTGGCTGCCGCGTACGCGAAGCACCTGCTGGGCGTGGCGGCGATGAAGCAGTGGTATCAGGAAGGCCTGGCCGAATCCTGGCGCGACGAGCCACACGAGGCGCAGACCGCCGCGCTCGGGCGCATCACGCAGGACCTGCGCACCGGGACGCCCTGACCCCGGGCCAGGGCTGGAGCAGCGCCGCTCAGAAGTTGACCTGGTCGCGCCCCTTGAGCCGCAGCAACGCGCGCGCGTCGTCGGGAGTGGCCACCTCCAGGCCCAGGCCCTCGATCACCTGGCGCGCCGCCAGCACCTGTTGCGCATTGGTCTGCGCCAGCTCGCCCGCGCGGATCCAGAGCGAATCCTCCAGGCCCACGCGCACGTTGCCGCCGAGGGCCACCGACTGCGCGGCGATCGGCAGCTGGTTGCGCCCCGCCCCCAGCACGCTCCAGACGTAGTTGTCGCCGAAAAGGCGGTCGGCCGTGCGCCGCATGTGCGCGACGTCTTCCGGGTGCGCGCCGATGCCGCCGAGGATGCCGAACACCGACTGGATGAAAAACGGCGGCTTGATGATTCCGCGGTCGGCGAAGTGGCGCAGCGTGTAGAGGTGGCCGATGTCGTAACACTCCACCTCGAAACGCGTGCCGTTGGCGCCACACGTCACCAGGATGGATTCGATGTCCTTGAACGTGTTCCTGAAGATGCGATCGACCGAACCTTCCAGGTACGGCCGCTCCCACGCGTGCGTGAAGTCCTTGAAGCGCTCGAGCATGGGGAAAAGCCCGAAGTTCATCGAGCCCATGTTGAGCGAGGCGATCTCGGGCTTGAAGTGCGCGCAGGGCAGGATGCGCTCCTCCACACTCATGGTCGGCGCCCCGCCGGTGGTGATGTTCACCACCACGTCGCAGTCCTTGCGGATGCGCGCCAGGAAAGGCGCAAACGCCTCGGGCCGCTGGTCGGGGCGACCGTCGGCGGGATCGCGCGCGTGCAGGTGCACCACCGCCGCGCCGGCCTTCCACGCGCCGATGGCGGCCTGGTAGATCTCGTCCGCCGTGATGGGCAGGTGCGGCGACATCGACGGGGTGTGGATGGCGCCGGTGACAGCGCAGGTGATGACCACCTTGCGCGACGGCCGTGCGGCCGGTTTCGCGGGGTTCGGGCTCATGCCCGGAGTATATCGAGGCACCTGGCGAAAAAAAAATCGCGGCCCAGGGGCCGCGTTTTTCATGATGGAAAAACGTCGACTACTTGCCGTTTTTGCCCGTGGTCGAATTGTCGGACGCGGCGCCCGTGCCACCGGCCGGGGTGCGTTCCGGCATCGGCGTGGTGGCAGTCGTGCTGGGCATCGACGACCTTGTTTCCATCGACGACGTGGTGCCCATGGAGGTCGTGGTATCGGGATTCATCGACTTGTCCGTGTATTTGTCCGACTTCATCTTCTTCTTCATCATCGTCGTCTTCTTGTCGTGGTCGGCTTCGGCCTTGGCCTTGGCGGCGTCAGTCATCGGCGCGTTGGTGCCCTTGGCAGTGTTGCTCTTGTCCGAATACGAATTGCCCTGCGGATTGGTGGTGTTCGGGCTCACGGTCGGCGAACCGGTGGTGTCGGTCGCGAAAGCGGCGCCGGCGAAGGCGATCGAGGACATGACAATCAGGGGTGCGAGGTTGCGCATGGTGTTACTCCTTTGGGGGGGGTGGAACGGAAGGGCTGGCTGTTGGTTCGCCATACCTGCCATTCTCCGGGCTCAGGATCCTGATGATGTCCGGCATTGCTGGAATCGGGTGTAGGACGCGCGAATGGGCCATGAGGCGCACCGGAGGCTACCAACCCTTGCACGGGCAAACGTCAGCCCCAATGTTGGGGAAAAGGAATCCACCATGGAATTCAAGGACTACTACCAGATGCTGGGCGTCGAGCGCAACGCGACCGCCGACACGATCAAGAAGGCCTACCGCAAGCTGGCGCGCAAGTACCACCCGGACGTCTCGAAGGAGGCAAACGCGGACAAGCGCATGCAGGAAATCAACGAGGCCTACGCCGCCCTCCAGGACCCGGAAAAACGCGCCGCCTACGACCAGGTCGGCCGCGGCTACCAGCCGGGCCAGGATTTCAAGCCGCCGCCCGATTGGGACGCGGGGTTCGAATTCTCCGGCGCGGGTCCGTCGGCAGGCGACGGCGCGGACTACAGCGATTTCTTCTCGCAAATCTTCGGGCGCATGGGTGGCGCCGCCGGCCGCCCCCGCGGCGGCAATTTCCAGGCGCGTGGCCAGGACCACCACGCCAAGGTGATGCTCGATGTCGAGGACGCGTTTGCCGGCGCCACGCGGCAGATCGGCCTGCGCGTGCCGAAGGTCGATGACAACGGCCGCGTGCAACTGGAAACACGCACGCTGAACGTGAAGATTCCGAAAGGCGTACATGCGGGCCAGATGATCCGGCTTGCCGGGCAAGGCGCGCCGGGGATGGGTGGTGCGCCGGCCGGGGACCTGATGCTGGAAGTGCAATTCAACCCACATGCCCGCTTCCGCGTGGAGGGCCGGGACCTGCACCTGCGCCTTCCGGTCGCGCCGTGGGAGGCGGCGCTTGGAGCGGTTGTTCCCGTGGCAACGCCCGATGCAAACCTCGAAGTGCGCATCCCGGCCGGTGCACAAAGCGGCCGGCAGATGCGTGTTCGCGGCAAGGGTTTGCCCGCGGCCTCGCCGGGTGACCTGTACCTCGATCTGCAGGTGGTCCTGCCGCCGGCCGAAACGCCCGAGGCGCGAGCGGCCTACGAAACCATGGCGCGCGATCTCGCCTTCGATCCGCGGGCCGAAGCCGCCGGGAGTGCGCCATGAGCAACCCCGACATCCTGGTCGGAATCGTGCTCGAAGAAGGCCTCACGCTCGAGCAATTCGCCGCCGCGTGCGCCGTGGAGCCCGGTTGGGTGGTCAGCCGCGTGAGCGAGGGTCACTTCCCGCCCCCGCCCGGATCGAGCGGCGAATGGCGCTTCACCACCGTGAGCCTGCGCCGCGCCCGCCGCATGCGCGCGATGGAACGCGACTTCGACGCCGGCCCGGAGCTCGCCGCGCTGATCGCCGACATGCTGGAGGAAGTCGACGAGCTGCGCACCCGGCTGCGCCTGAGGGAGCTGCCGTAACTGGTGCCAGGAAAACTGGTGTCAGAGACGACTTTTTGCTGAGGCGGCTAACTGCCGCCAGCGCAAAAGTCGTCTCTGACACCAGTTTTCAGATATTGGTGACCGGCGGGCGCTCGACGTCGCCCTCGCCTTCGTCTTCGCCGGAGAACATATAGCGCCAGATCGGCGCGGCTTCCTCCAGCGGCATCAGCAGCGTGAGCCCGAGCAGGTCGCGGTAGACGCGGCAACCGAGGTCTTTTTCCTGCGCGAAGCGGTCCTGGTCGTCGAGGATCTCCGCGTCGTCGCCGTAAAGTGCGCGCAGGCGTTGCGACACGGGCTCCAGGGCCTCGAGGAACTCGTCGTCGTCGGGGATCGGCCGCTCTACGATGGGGCTGCGCAACACGCGATCGATGAGCGCGCTCTCGCGCACTTTCAGCCGCGGCGGCAGGGCCTCGTAGGCGCGCGCGACGCCGCCGCGATCCTCGCTCTGGATCAGGTCGTAGCAGAGGTTGCCGCGCACCTGGCGCAGCGCCGCGATCTCCTCGACAACAAGCTCCACGTATTCCTTCAGCACCACATCGTCGACCTGCGCGATGCGCTCGCTCACCGAATCCATCAGCGCCCGGTAGACCGCGTCGACACTTTCCTGCTCTCCGGGGGCGGGCACGATGCGGAAGGACAGGTCGCCCTTGCGGTCGACGTCGATGAAATATTCCCGGCCGGCGAGGAATTCGAACGACGACAGCGGGCCCTGGGCCGCCGCCGTGCTGAGGATGCCGTCGACCACGCCGTCGCCCTGGATGTCGATCAGCACCAGCCAGTCGTACACGCCGGCTTCCAGCTGGACGGTCCTGGCCTGCCCGTTGGCAATGCCCTTCACCGTCGCCATGCGATTGAGGAATTCCGTCTCGAAGTAGCGCGGTGAATTCACCAGCGCCGGGGGTCCGCCCGCGACCGCCTTCTCCTCAACCACCACAAGGTCGCCGCGCGCGAAGAGCAGCCCCCACTGCAGGTTCGGCGACTTGTTTTTCCAGGCGAGCTCGGCATCGGTGTCGCCATGGAAATGGATCGTCGCCATCGCCGCGGGCTGCTCCTGCGGGGAAGACACGGATGTCGCGGTTCCGGAGGGGGCGCGCGGGGCAAGGCCGGCGCAGGCGGCAAGCAGCAGGGCGCAGCACGCGAGCAGCAGGGTTCGCGCTTCGGGAATCGTCGGCATGCCCGAAAGGTTACTCCTCCCAATCGAAGCGCTTCACCGCGATCCATGCGAAAAGTGCGCTGCAGGCCAACATCGCGGCGACCGGCGCGGCCACCGCCTCGATCCCCAGCCCGCGCCAGGTCATCGCGTCCAGTCCGTCGATCGCCCAGCGCGTCGGGACCACCAGCGTGGCCGTCTGCAGCCACTCGGGGAAGATGAAGGTCGGGACCCACGCCCCGCCCAACATCACCAGCATGAGGGTCGCCAGGATGGCGATCCCGCGCGTGGCCTCGGGCGTGCGGCCCACCGCGGCGATCAGCAGGCCGAAGGTGGAGGCCAGCAGGGCGAAAGCCAGGATCACCGCGGCGAATCCCAGCACGCTGCCCTCGATCCGCACACCGAAAATCACAATCGCCGCCGCGTAGATCCCCGCGAGCAGCAGCAACGCAATCGCGGTGCCGGAGGCGATGCGGCTGCCCAGGAGCAGCGTGCGCGAGACCGGCGCCGCGCGCAGCCGCTTCCACAATCCGGCGCGGCGCATCAGCAGCAGCCCCACGCCGAGCTCGATGCCCATGAAAAGCACGAACTGAACACCCATGCCGGCGAAGGAGTGCGCGTAGGCGCTGTAGTTGCGCACGCCGGCCGCGGCCACCTCGCTCTGGCGAACCTCGAAGGGTGCCAGCAGCTCCGCGCCGCGCCCCTGCGACGCCATCTTCGCCACCGCCTTCATCGCGTGTTCGGTGGCAATCCCCCGGACCATCGCCAGCGTGGTGGCCTGCGATGGGTCGTAGTGCAGCAGCAACTGCGGCCGCGTCGCCGCCGGGTTCGACAGAGCGCCCGCAGCGCCCTCGCCAAATCCGCGCGGGATCACCACCGCGGCGCGGACCTTGCCTTCGCGCACGCGTGCGATCGCGGGAGCCTCGGGCGCCTCCTCGACCAGAAACGTGGCGTCGGCCTTCATCGAAGCCACCAGGGCGCGGGAGGTTTCGGTTGCATCGAGATCCACCACGGCCACGGGCATGCGCGACGGCTTCTTCGGCCCGCCGCCGAGGACGGCGCCGAAAAACGCGGCGATGAGGATCGGCGCGGCCAGCGTGATGAGCACCGCGCGGCGATTGGAGAAATACAGGACCAGGTCCTTGCGGACGAGTGCGGTGAGCGCGTTCATGGTCAATCCCTCAGCTGGCGGCCGGTGAGTTGCAGGAAGACATCCTCGAGCGAGCCGTGCGCATCTTCCTCGTGCAGCACCAGGCCCCGCGCGCCGAGGAAGGCACGCACCTCGTCGTCGATCGCGCCCTCGATGCGCGCGTTGCGCACCTTCGCGGGCGCCAGCATCGCGCGCAGGCCGTCACTGGTCCCCGACGCAACCACCTTGCCGTGGTCGACGATGACGATGCGGTCGCAGAGGCGTTCGGCCTCTTCCATGTAGTGAGTGGTGTAGACGATCGCCTTGCCGCGACCGCGCAGCGCCTCGATGTTGTCGAAGATCGCGTTGCGGCTCTGCGGGTCGACACCCACCGTGGGCTCGTCGAAGAGCAGGACCTCGGGGTCGTGGACCAGCGCGCAGGCGATGTTGAGGCGCCGCTTCATGCCGCCGCTGAAGGTCGCGGGCCTGGCGCCGGCGCGATCGGAAAGGCCCACCAGCTCGAGCGCGGCACGGGAACGTTCCTCCAGCACGGCTCCCCGCACGCCGTAGAGCGCGCCGAAAAGACCCAGGTTGCCGAGGGCGGACAGGTCTTCGTAGAGCGCAATCTCCTGCGGCACGAAGCCGATGCGGCGCTTGGCGGGCGCTGAATCCTCGCCGATCGGTTCGCCCGCGATGGTGACGGTGCCGCCGTCGGGCCGCACCAGCCCGCAGAGCATCGAGATGGTGGTGGACTTGCCGGCGCCGTTCGGGCCCAGCAGGCCGACGATTTCACCGGGGGCCACGGCGAGGGACACACCCGCGACGGCGGCCGTCCCGCCAAAGGATTTACGAAGGTCGGTGGCCTGCAGCATCGGAGCGCTCCGGGATTGGCAGCGGCCAGACTACGGCGGGCTGCCCGCGGAAACCCGGAAATTGCGACGAATGGCACCCGACGGGCGCGAGCTGCAAGAATCCGGTGTCGCTATTTCTCCAGCATCAATTCGTTCGTCCGCCGCACGAATTGCACCGGGTCGTCGAGCTTGCCGCCTTCGGCCAGCAGCGCCTGGTCGAAGAGCACGTGCGCCCAGTCCTCGAAGCGCGCGCCCTCGGGATCCAGCCGCGACACGATGGGATGATCCGCGTTGATCTCGAGGATCGGCTTGAAGGTGGGCAGGTCCTGGCCCGCGGCCTTGAGCATGCGCGCCAGGTTGCCGCCCATGTCGTGTTCGTCGGCCACCAGGCACGAGGGCGATTGCGTGAGGCGCGTGGTGATGCGCACGTCCTTCACCCGTTCGCCCAGCACCTCCTTCAGCTTCTCCACCAGCGGGCCGCGGGTGACGGCGAGCACTTCCGCCTGCTTCTTTTCCTCCTCGGTCTGGATCGCGCCCAGGTCGAGTTCGCCGCGCGCCACGGAAACCAGCGCCTTGCCCTCGAACTCGAAGAGGTTGGAGACCAGCCACTCGTCGATGCGATCGCCCAGCAGCAGCACCTCGATGC
Source organism: Burkholderiales bacterium (assembly GCA_038203035.1). GTDB lineage: Bacteria > Pseudomonadota > Gammaproteobacteria > Burkholderiales > Usitatibacteraceae > Usitatibacter. The sequence goes on along the minus strand of JBBREI010000007.1, from coordinate 26,903 downwards.
CGCGTTTGCGGAAGATCTCCAGGTGCGGGCTGTTGCGCGCCGCCTTGAAGGTATCGGCGGTCACGTAGTAGATGCCGGCCTGCGCGTCCTTCATGCGCGCGACATAGTCGGCGAACGAAACCTTCTGATCCTCGCCGTCGTCGAGCGTCGAGGAAAAGCGCAGCAGCTTCGCGATCTTCGGCGCGTTGGCGCGGTCCTCGGCCACACCTTCCTTCAGCACGCGCCCGAAAAGGGTCCAGAACTTTTCGTATTTTTCCTTCTGGTTCTCGGCCAGATCGGCCAGCAGGTCGAGCACGCGCCGGGTGGTGCCCGAGCGGATGGCGTCGATGTCGCGGCTTTCCTGCAGCAACTCGCGCGAGACGTTGAGCGGCAGGTCGTTGGAATCCACCACGCCGCGCACGAAGCGCAGGTACGCAGGCAGCAGCTGCTGCGCGTCGTCCATGATGAAGACGCGGCGCACGTAGAGCTTGAGTCCGTGGCGATGTTCGCGGTCCCACAGGTCGAAGGGCGCGCGCGCGGGAACGTAGAGCAGCTGCGTGTATTCCTGCCGGCCCTCGACGCGGTTGTGGGTCCAGGCGAGCGCGTCCTCGGGGTCGTGGGCCACGTGTTTGTAGAACGCCTGGTATTGATCGTCCGTGATCCCGGACTTCGGCCGCACCCACAGGGCGCTCGCCTGGTTCACCGTCTCCTCACCCATGACGATGGGGATGGCGATGTGGTCGGAGTACTTGCGGATCAGGTCCTTCAGGACGTAGTCGTCGAGAAAGGAATCCTCGCCCTCGCGCAGGTGCAGCGTGACTTCGGTGCCGCGCTCCGCGCGAGTCACGGGCTCGATGGTGTATTCCCCCGTGCCCTGGCCGATGTCGCATTCCCACTTCACGCCGGCTTCGGCCGGCAGGCCCGCGCGGCGGCTCACCAGCGTCACGCGATCCGCAACGATGAAGGAAGAGTAGAAACCCACGCCGAACTGCCCGATGAGATTCGCGTCCTTGGCCTGGTCGCCCGAGAGCTTGCCGAAGAATTCCCGCGTGCCCGATCGCGCGATGGTGCCGATGTTGGCGACCACTTCATCGCGCGACATGCCGATGCCGTTGTCGGCGATGGTGACAGTGCGCGCGTCCTTGTCGAAGGCGATGCGGATCTTCAGGTCCGGATCGTTTTCGTACAGGGCGTTGTTGGCCAGCGCCTCGAAACGCAGCTTGTCGGCGGCGTCCGAGGCGTTGGAGACCAGCTCGCGCAGGAAGATCTCCTTGTGGCTGTACAGCGAATGGATCATCAGCTGCAGCAGCTGCTTGACTTCGGCCTGGAAGCCGAGGGTCTGTTTTTCGGTCTGGGTCATGGGGGCGCCTGCGATGTCGGGGTTCGTTGCGTGGGGCATTTTATCGAAGCGGGTTCGCGTTTGACCTGGCCCACTCGCAAGCACGTGGCTTAGACCGGCACCGCCTCCGGTTTCGGTCCAAGCGCGACCTGCATCGCGGCATCTACGTCGCCGATCCAGTGGAAAGTAAGCTGCTCGCGCGCATCGGCCGGGATGTCCTCGAGATCGCGCCGGTTGCGCTCCGGCAGCATCACCGTCGTGATGCCCGCACGCAAGGCTGCCAGCACTTTCTCCTTCACGCCGCCGATCGGGGTCACCAGGCCGCGCAACGTGATCTCGCCCGTCATCGCCACGTCGCTGCGCACCGCGCGGCCCGTGAGCAGCGACGAGATCGACAGGAACATCGCGACACCGGCGCTTGGCCCGTCCTTGGGCGTCGCACCCGCCGGCACGTGCACGTGGATGTCGGATTTCTCCAGCAGCTCCGGGGCGATGCCGAGTTCCGCGGAGCGCGCCTTGACCACGGTGAACGCTGCCTGCGCGCTTTCCTTCATCACCTCGCCGAGCTGACCGGTGAGGATCAGCTTGCCGTTGCCGGGTGTGCGCGCCGCCTCGATGAAGAGGATGTCGCCACCCACCGGCGTCCACGCGAGGCCCGTGGCCACGCCCGGGGCCGACTTGCGCAGCGCCACCTCCGCCTCGAATCGCAGGGCGCCGAGGATCGCCGCAAGATCACCCGCGCCGATCCTTGCCTTCTCGATCGTGGCTTCGGCCACACGCGCGGCGGTGTGCCGCATGACGTTGCCGATCTCGCGCTCGAGGTTGCGCACACCGGCCTCACGCGTGTAGTCGTGGATGATGGCCGAGAGCGCATCGTCGGTTAACTCGATCTGCTCGCCCGTGAGGCCCGAGGACTTGAGCTGCCGGTCGACGAGGTAACGCTTGGCGATCTGCAGCTTCTCCTGCGCTGTGTAGCCGGGGAGCTGGATCACTTCCATGCGGTCGCGCAACGGGCCGGGAATGGTGTCCAGCACGTTGGCGGTGGCGATGAACATCACCTTCGACAGGTCGTAGGGCACGCCGAGGTAGTTGTCGCGGAAGGTGGAGTTCTGCTCCGGATCGAGCACCTCGAGCATCGCCGAGGCCGGGTCGCCGTGGAAGCCGCCCGCACCGAGCTTGTCGATCTCGTCGAGCATCATCACCGGGTTGTGTGTGCCGGCCTTCTTCATGCCCTGGATGATGTTGCCCGGCAACGCGCCCACGTAGGTGCGCCGGTGGCCGCGGATCTCCGCTTCGTCATGGGTGCCGCCAAGGCTCACACGCACGAACTTTCGTCCGGTCGCCTTGGCGATGCTCTGCCCGAGCGACGTCTTGCCCACGCCGGGGGGCCCGACGAAGCACAGGATCGGCGCCTTGCCGTCGGGGTTGAGCTTGCGCACGGCGAGCGACTCCACGATGCGGCGCTTGATCTTGTCCAGGCCGTAGTGGTCTTCGTCCAGCACGCGGCGCGCCTGCGCGATGTCGATGGCCGCCTGGTCGTCGTCCGCCCACGGCAATTCCGTCAGCCATTCGAGGTAGGTGCGCACCATCGAGTGCTCGGGCCCGGCTTCGGGCGATCGCTCCAGGCGCTTGAATTCCTTGCGCGCGTGTTTTTCCACCTCTTCGGGCATCTTTGCCGCGTCGAGGGCCTTCTTCAGCTCGTCGAGCTCCGCCACGGATTCCCCGTCTTCGCCGAGTTCCTTCTGGATCGAGCGCATCTGCTCGCGCAGCAGGTGCTTGCGATTGGCGTCGCCGAGGGATTCGCGCGTGCGCTGCTCGACTTCCTGCGAGACCTTGAGGACCTCGATGCGGCGGGCGAGGAGTTCCAGCACCTTGTCCAGGCGCGCCTTGAGGTCGAAGGTTTCCAGCAGGCCCTGCTTTTCAGCCGGTGGGATGTCGATCATGCCGGCGATGAAATCGGCGAGCTGCGAGGCGCTCTGGATCTGCTCCAGGGTGTTGCCGACTTCCGCCGGCACCTGGGGCAGGAGCTCGAGGACTTCCGCCGCGCGCTGCTTGAGCGCACGGGCGCGTCCTTCGATCTGCGGGTCGCCGGCGCCGATCTCCTCGATCAGCTGCACGCGGGCGGCCTGGAACGGATAACCCTCGAGGAACTGCAGCACGCGGAAGCGCTGCAGACCCTTGGCGACCAGCAGGTGGCCGCCATCACCGGCGGCAACAAAGCGCTCCACGCTGGCGGTGGTGCCGACCCAATACAGGTCGTTGGCGCCGGGCTCTTCCGTGGCCGGGTCGTTCTGCAGCAGCAGGCCGATGGGGCGCTTGAGGCGCACCGCCTCACGCGCCGCGGCACGCGAACGTTCCCGGCCGAGGCCCAGGGGCGCAACGATGCCGGGGAACAACACGGCTTCGCGCACCGGCAGGATGATCAGGGCGTCTTCCGGCAGCGGGCGCGAGGTGCCCTCACGCTTGCCGTCGGCGTCCGGGGAAAGGGCGTCCAGCTTGTGGGCGGCCTCGGTCGAGATCTGGGTGTTCAGGGTAGGGTCCATGGAGGGAAAATGCCGCCACCCCGGGCTTTTTCAAGGGGGGAAAAACTGGTTTCCCCCACTTTCAGGCCTGCAGCAGCGCCACCGTGCCCAGCCCGCCATCGGCGCAGATCGAAACGATGGCGCGCTTGCCCGGCCCCATGGCCGCCAATTCCTTCACCGCCTGGGAGAGGATGCGCGCTCCGGTGGCGCCGAACGGGTGGCCGATGGCCACACTGCCGCCGTTCGGGTTGAAGCGATCCCACGGGAATTTGCCCAGGCGCGCGTCGATGCGCACTTTCTCGCGCAGGAAATCCTCGCTCTCCAGCGCCGCCACGTTGCACAACACCTGGGCAGCGAAGGCTTCGTGGATCTCCCAGAGATCGATGGAATCCAGCGTGAGGTTGTTGCGCGCCAGCAGCCGCGGGATGGCGTACGCGGGGGCCATGAGCAGGCCCTCGTGGAAGACATCCACGGCGGCGATTTCCCAGTCGGCGAGCTGCACGCGCGGGCGTCCGGCCGGCAGCCGATCGAGCCCGGCTTCGTTGGCCACCCAGATGCCGGCGGCGCCATCGGTGAGCGGCGAGGCATTGCCCGCGGTGATTGTGCCCTTGCCGCTGCTGCGGTCGAACGCGGGCTTGAGGCGGGCGAGTTTTTCCGCCGAGCTGTCGGCGCGCGGGATGCCGTCCTTGGCCATCTCCCCGACCGGGATCACGAGGTCGTCGAAGAATCCACCCGCCATCGCCTGCACCGCGCGCTGGTGCGATTGCAGCGCAATGCGGTCCTGGTCGGCGCGCGCGATGTTCCACTGCTTCGCCATCTCCTCGCAGTGTTCGCCCATGCTTTTGCCCGTGGCGCGGTTGGCCACGCTGGGCACGTGCAGCTTCACGTCGGACCAGTGGAGCTCGCTCAGGCGGTCGATGCGTTCGCCGAAGGTGCGCGCCTGCGACATGCGGCGGATGAAATCGGAAAGCCCCTGGCGCAGCCCGATCTGCACGCGGCTCATGCTCTCCACGCCTCCGCAGAGCGCGAGGCCGGACCCCGCGCGCAGCATGCCCGCCGCCTCGAACACCGCCACCATGCTGGTGGAGCACGCAAGCACGGTCGAGAACGCCGGGATCGACGGGTCGAGGCCCGCCTGGATCAGCACCTCGCGCGCGATGTTGCTGTAGTCGAGGTTGGGCGCCACCGTGCCCCAGACCATGAGGTCGGGGCGTTCGCCCGCGGGCAGCTGCGCCGCCATCGCCCTGGCGACGGGGACCGAGAGGCCGATGCCGCCGAGGCCGCGCAGCGCTCCATCAACCTTCGCGAACGGGGTGCGCAAGCCGCTTGCAAGCCACGTGGTCATGATTTCTTCTCCTCCTGCCAGCCGGAACCGTGCTCGATCTCGAAGCGCTCGCGGTCGCGGGCGAACTGCTGCTCCAGCTCCTCGCGCCCTGCCCTGGAGGCGTTCACGCGGCTCGCCTCGTCGCGGAAGTTGGCCATCGTGGCATCCACGCTGGCGATATTGTGGCGGCGGAAGGCATCCGCAAGCTCACGGGCGCGGAAACGTTCCTCGCCCAGCATCTCGAGGGCCGCGCGTCCGGCCTTCAGCGCCGACTCGAAGGTTTCGCGTTCGATCACCTGCACGCCGAGCATCCTGAGCTCGAAGTAGTGGGTCACGTTGCGCGCGCGGCTGATGATCGGCAGGCCGGGGAAGTTCGCGCGCACGCGCTCCACCAGCTTGGTGCTGTCCTCGACGCCGTCGATGGCGTTGATCAGCAGCCGCGCCTTGCGCGCGCCCGCCGCCTCCAGCAGGTCCAGGCGCGTGGCATCGCCGTAGAACACGCGGTAGCCGAACTTGCGCAGCGACTCGACCTGGTCGGGATCGTGGTCCAGCACCACCGCGCGCACGCCGCTGGCCAGCAGCAGGCGCCCGACGATCTGGCCGAAGCGCCCGAAGCCCGCGATGATCACCGGCGCCTCCGCGTCGATGGTGTCCGCCTCGCGCTCCTTGCGCTCGCCGTGCGACACCAGCTTGTCGTGCAGCAACAGCAGCAGCGGCGTGGTCGCCATGGAAAGCGCCACCACGACGGTGAGCAGCGCCTCGCCCTCGGTGGTGAAGACGCGCGCCTGGCGCGCCGCGCCGAAGACCACGAAGGCAAATTCGCCGCCCTGCGACAGCAGCAATGCGAAGAGCCACGCCTGCTTGCAGATCGAAAGCGCGCGCGCCACCGCCCACAGGGCCACGATCTTGAGCGTGAGGAACGCGGCCAGCATCAACACGACCTTGAGCGGCTGGCTCGCGAGCAGGCCGAAATCGATGGTCATGCCCACGGAGATGAAGAAGAGCCCGAGCAGCAGGCCCTTGAACGGCTCGATGTCGCTTTCGAGCGCGTGGCGGAACTCGGAGCCCGCGAGCAGCACGCCCGCGAGGAAGGCCCCCAGCGCCATCGAAAGGCCGGCCAATTGCATCAGCTCCGCGATGCCGATCACCAGCAGCAGCGCGAAGGCGGTGAAGAGCTCGCGCACGTCGGTGCGCGCGATGACGCGCATCAGCGGCCGCGTGAGGTAACGCCCGAAAACCACCACGCCCGCCACGGCGGCGACCGCGATGCCCAGGCGCATCCAGAGCGGATCCGAACCCGCCTTCTCCACGTGGCCGAGGAAAGGCACGAGCGCGATCAAGGGGATCGCCGCGATGTCCTGGAAAAGCAGGATGCCGAATGCCGACTGGCCCGTGGGCGTCTGCAGCTCGTTGCGCTCGGTCATGGCCTGGAGCGCAATGGCCGTGGAGGACAGCGCGAGCGAGAGACCGCCCACCAGCGCGGCCTGCCAGCTGTTGCCCAGGAAAAGCAGTCCGAGGCCGAGAACCACGCCGCAGACGGCGAACTGGATGCCGCCTCCGACGAAGACGTTGCGGCGCATGGTGACGAGCTTGCGCGGGTCCAGCTCGAGCCCGATCACGAACAACATCAGCACGACGCCCAGCTCCGCCAGGTTGTGGGTCGCCTCCACGTCGCCCACGAAGCGCAATCCCCAAGGACCGATGAGCGCGCCGGCGATGAGGTAGCCCAGAACCGATCCCAGCCCGAAACGCGAGGCGATGGGCACGCACACCACCGCGGCCGCCAGGAAGATCAGAGCCTCCTTCATGCGGGGGGCCCCGAGAGGCGCGCGCGCAGGCGGGCTGCAGCCGCCGCCAGTTGCGCGTCGTCGATGCGGTGGCCGCCGTGCAGCACGAAGGGTTCGAGCCACTCCATGCCGCAGAAACGCGCGGTCTGCTCGACCACCGGCTCGAAGGCGGAGAAGGCGTGGCCATGGCGGCCCGCGGCGGAAAACGCCTCCTCGTCGCCGCCCGTGGTCACCGCCCAGAGGCACGGCTTGCCCTTGAGGGCCTCGCCGCCCTCCCCGTAGGCCCAGCCCCGGACCAGCACCTGCTCGAACCAGAGCTTGAGGAGCGCGGGCGTGGTGTACCAGTAGAGCGGGTGGAGCAGCACCACGAGGTCGGCGCTTTCGAGCGCCCGCCGCTCGGCCACGGCATCGATGTCGAAATCCGGATACAGGTCGTAGAGCGAACGCACCGCCAGGGCCGGCAGGTCGCGGATGCCGGCCAGCAGCGCGGCGACCGCGCGCGAATGCCGGGGGTAGGGATGGGCGTGGATCACGAGGATCATGGCGCCGCCCACCCGCGCAGCGACGTCCACGGCAGGTGGTCGAGCGCGATGCCGGCGAACACGGCGGCGCCGATCCAGTTGTTGTGGAGGAAGGCGCGGAAGCAGCCTTCGCGCGTGCGGTCCCTGATCAGGCGGTGATGGTAACCGGCGATGACGGTGGCCACGCCGAGACCCACGAAATAGGCGATGCCGTACTTCTGCCAGAGGCCGATGGCGACCAGGATCGAGAGGAAAATGAGGTAGCACGCCATCACCGCCGCCACGTCGTGGCGCCCGAAGAGGATCGCCGTGGTGCGCAGGCCGAGGCGCCTGTCGTCCTCGCGGTCGACCATGGCGTATTCGGTGTCGTAGGCGATGGTCCAGAAGACGTTGGCCGCGAGCAGCGCGTAGGCGAGCGGCGGCACCTCGTTCTGGTTGGCGGCGAAGGCCATCGGGATGCCGAATCCGAACGCAACCCCGAGCCACGCCTGGGGCATGCTGAAGAAGCGCTTGGTGAAGGGATACACCGCGGCGAGGCCGAGCGCGGCGACCGAGAGGTAGATGGTGAGGCGGTTGAAGCGCGTCACCACGGCGAATGCAATCAATGCCAGCACCGCCGCGACCACCAGCGCCTCCCAGGGGCCGATGGTGCCGGCGGCGAGCGGGCGGTTGCGCGTGCGCTCGACGCTGCCGTCGAAATGGCGGTCGGCATAGTCGTTGATGGCGCAGCCGGCCGATCGCATCAGCACCGTCCCCAGCACGAAGAGCCACAGCACCATCGGGCGGGGATAGGGCGGGCTGGAGAGCCAGAGCGCCCAGAGCGTGGGCCACAGCAACAGCAGGATGCCGATGGGCCGGTCCAGCCGCACGAGCTTCTCGTAGGCGTCGAGCCGGGCAAGAATTTTGTTCATGCCTTGAGGTAGAACTGCCGGCTTCCCAGCCAGCGGTCCACGTGCCGGATGACGGCGGGCGACTGGGCGGCGAGCATCTCCTCCGCCAGGCCGCGCGCGGCTTCCACCAGGTCGGTATCGCGATCGATGTCGGCGAAACGCAGCAGCGGCGCGCCGCTCTGGCGCGCCCCCAGGTATTCGCCCGGTCCGCGCAGCTGCAGGTCCTGGCGCGCGATCTCGAAGCCGTCGGTGCTTTCGTAGATCACCTTGAGCCGCATGCGCGCCATCTCCGAAAGCGGCTGGTAGTAGAGCAGGATCGCCAGGCTGCGCTGCGTGCCGCGCCCCACGCGCCCGCGCAGCTGGTGCATCTGCGCCAGGCCCATGCGCTCCGCGTGCTCGATCACCATCAGCGTGGCGTTGGGCACGTCCACGCCCACCTCGATCACGCTCGTGGCGACCAGCAACTGAATCTTCTTCGCCTTGAAGGCCTCCATCACCTGCGCCTTCTCCGCGGCTTTGAGGCGCCCGTGCACCAGGCCCACCTTGAGGTCGGGGAACGTGGCCTTCATCGTCTCGAAGGTTTCGATCGCGGTCTTGAGCTGCAGCACCTCGCTCTCCTCGATCAGCGGGCACACCCAGTAGGCCTGCGCGCCCTCGCGGCAGCTTTCGCGCACGCGCGTGATGACCTCGTCGCGGCGCTCTTCGGAGACCAGCTTGGTCACGACCGGCGTGCGCCCCGGTGGCAGCTCATCGATCACGGTGACGTCGAGGTCCGCGAAGTAGCTCATCGAGAGCGTGCGGGGTATCGGGGTGGCGCTCATCATCAGCTGGTGGGGCTCGCCTCCTTTGCTCGCCAGCGCCAGGCGCTGCTCCACGCCGAAGCGGTGCTGTTCGTCGACGATCGCAAGCCCCAGCTTGTCGAAGTGCACGTCGTCCTGGAAAAGCGCGTGGGTGCCGATGGCCAACTGCGTCTGCCCCCTGGCGATGGACTCCAGCGCCAGGCGCTTGTCGCGCGCCTTGAGGCTGCCGGAGACCCAGCAGATCTTCACGCCCAGGGGATCCAGCCAGTGCTTGAACTTGAGGAAATGCTGTTCTGCGAGGATTTCCGTGGGTGCCATCAGCGCCGCCTGCCAGCCGTTTTCCACCGCCTGCAGCGCCGCAAGGGCGGCCACCAGCGTCTTGCCGCTGCCCACGTCGCCCTGCAACAGGCGGCGCATCGGATGGGGCTGCGCCAGGTCCTTCGCGATCACGGCGTGGGCCTGCTTCTGCGCGCGTGTGAGCGCGAAGGGCAGCGATTTCACCAGCGCATTGGTCAACGTGTGCTGGTCCGGGAGCCGCGGCGCCACCTTGGCGCGCCGTTCGCGGTAGGCGATGCGCATGGCGAGCTGCTGCGCCAGCAGCTCGTCGAACTTGAGGCGGCGCCATGCCGGGTGCGTGCGCTCCTCCAGCGCATGCGCGTCCACATCCGGCGGCGGACGGTGCAGCAGCATCACGCTTTCGCGGAAGGCGCGCAGCTTGAGCTTCTTCAGCACCGCCGGATCCAGCGTGTCTTCGAGGGCGAGGGTGTCGAGCGCGCGGTCGATCGCCGACTTGAGCGCCGACTGCGACAGGCCCGCGGTGGTGGGATAAACCGGGGTGAGCGATTTGGACAGCGGCGTGTCCCTGGACACCACGCGGTATTTCGGATGCACCATCTCGTCGCCGAAGAAGCCCGGGCGCACCTCGCCGAAGAGGCGGATGAGCCTGCCCGGCGTGAACTGTTTCTGCTGGCTGGGATAGAAATTGAGGAAGCGGATCCACAGCTCGTGCTCGCCGTCGATGAGCTTCACGACCAGCGTGCGGCGCGGGCGGAAGAGGACCTTCGATTCAACCACCTCGGCCTCGAGCAGCGCCGGCTCGCCCGGCTTCACGTCGGCGAGCCTTGTAAGCCGGGTCTCGTCCTCGTAGCGCAGCGGCAGGTGGAGCGCGGCATCGAGCTTGCCGCGAATGCCGATCTTTTCGAGCAGGGTGGCGATGCCGGTCTTGGAACCGGACGCGGCCGCGGCCTTCACCCCAGATACAGGACGGCGTCGATCTCCACCAGCGCGCCCCGCGGCAGGGACGCCACGCCGATGGCCGCGCGCGCCGGGAACGGCTCCTTGAAGTAGGTCGCCATCACCTCGTTCACCTTGGCGAAGTTCGCGAGGTCCGTGAGATACACGGTCACGCGCACGACCTTCGAGAAGTCGCCGCCCGCGGCCTTGCACACCGCCAGGAGGTTATCGAACACGCGCTTCACCTGGTTCTCGAAGCCTTCGACCAGCTGCATGGTTTTGGGGTCGAGCGGGATCTGGCCGGAGAGGTACACCGTGTCGCCGGCGCGCACCGCCTGCGAGTAGGTTCCGATGGCGGCGGGGGCTTCGGGGGTCGAAATTGGTTTCATGTTGAAGTGAATTCCGCTTGGTGGCGTTGAGCGGCGCAAGTCCGCTCAAACGACGTTCCCGCTGGCACTTTACCGCGCGCTCACGTTTTTTTCTTCAATCGGTTCAGGCGTACCACTTCGGGAATTCGCCGCAGCCTTCTGAACACGTGGGCCAGATGCATCCTGTTCTTCACCTGGATCGTGAAGACCACGGTGGTGTAGGCGGTGCTGGCGCGTTCTTCGGTCTCGATGTGGTCGATGTTCGAATCGGCTTCCGAAACTTCCGCAGCCAGGCGCGCCAGCACGCCGCGGGTATTCTGCGCCGTTAGCCGCACGTTGACGTCGAACAGGCGCTCCGGCGCGGGATCCCATTGCACGTCGACCCACTTTTCCGGGTCGAAGTGGAACGGATGGATCGCGGGGCAATCGTGGGTGTGGACCGCCAGGCCCTGGCCCTTCTTGATCTGCGCGATGATCGGATCGCCCGGGATGGGGCGGCAACACGGCGCGAACTGCACCGCCAGGCCCTCGGTGCCGCGGATCGTGATCGAATCCAGGCGCGGGGGCTCGCCGTCGCCCGGGGGTTCCGCCACCGCCAGCAGCTTTTTCGAGACCACCACGGCGAGGCGCGTGCCCAGCCCGATGTCGGCCAGCACCTCTTCGCGGGTGTTGGCGCTGTCGCCCTTGAAGAAGTGGTTCCAATGCACGTCGCCGATCTCGTCGGGATTGGCCTTGAGCGAGCGCAGCGCCTGCACCAGCAGCAATTCGCCGACCTCCGCGGATTCCTGCAGCTGCATGGTCTTGAGGTAGTGGCGGATGTGCGAGCGCGCCTTTCCGGTGGCCACGTACGAGAGCCACACCGGGTTGGGGCGCGCGAGTGGATCGGTGACGATTTCCACGCGGTTGCCGTTGCGCAGCACCGTGCCCAGCGGGACCGGCGAGCCATCGACCTTCGCCGCGATGCAGTGGTTTCCCACTTCCGTGTGCACCGCGTAGCCGAAATCGATCGGCGTGGCGCCCTTGGGCAGCGCGAAGATCTTGCCCTTGGGTGAGAAGACGTAGACCTCGTCGGGGAAGAGGTCGACCTTGATGTGCTCGAGGAATTCCAGGGCATCACCCGATTCGCTCTGGATTTCCAGCAGCGACTGCAGCCACTGGTGGGTCTTGAGCTGCGGGTCGCGCCCGTCGGCGTCCTCCAGGCTCTTGTAGATCCAGTGGGAGGCCACGCCCGCCTCTGCCACCTTGTGCATGTCGAGCGTGCGGATCTGGATCTCGATCGGCATGCCGTAGGGGCCGAAGAGCGTGGTGTGCAGCGACTGGTACCCGTTGGCCTTCGGGATCGCGATGTAGTCCTTGAACTTGCCCGGGATCGGCTTGTAGAAGGTGTGCAGCGCGCCGAGCGCCAGGTAACACGCGGGCACGTCGGGCACGAGGATGCGGAAGCCGTAGATGTCGAACACCTCGGAAAACGAGATGTTTTTCTCCTGCATCTTCTTGTAGATCGAGGAGATGTGTTTTTCGCGCCCGGTCACCTGGGCGTCGACCTTGAATTCCTTCAACCGGTTCTGGATCGCATCCTGGATCTTGCCGACGGCGTCGCGCCGGTTGCCGCGCGCCTTCTTGAGCGCCTTTTCCAGCACGCGAAAACGCGTGGGATGCAGGTAGTGGAAACCGAGGTCTTCGAGTTCGTAGTAGAGCGCGATGAGGCCCAGGCGGTTGGCGATGGGCGCGTAGATGTCGAGCGTTTCGCGCGCGATCCGCTCCTGCTTTTCCGTCGGCACCGCCTCCAGCGTGCGCATGTTGTGCAGCCGGTCCGCCAGCTTGATCAGGATCACGCGCACGTCGCGCGCCATTGCCAGCAGCATCTTGCGGAAGTTCTCCGACTGCGCGTGCTGCAGGCTCGAAAAATCGATGCGGTCGATCTTGGAGACGCCGTCGACCAGCTCTGCAACCGCCTTGCCGAAGCTGCGCGCGATCTCGCTCTTGGTGGTGGCGGTGTCCTCGACGACGTCGTGCAGCAACGCCGCGATCAGCGCCTGCGCATCCAGGTGCCATTCCGCCAGGATCTTGGCAACCGCCAGCGGGTGGGTGATGTAGGGTTCGCCGCTCTGGCGATACTGGCCCGAGTGCGCCGCACGCGCGACGCCGTAGGCTTGTTCGATCTGTTCGACGTCCTTCGGCTTGAGGTAGCCGAGGACCGCCGTCAGTTCTTCGGGTCCGGGTCCGGGCAGCGACGAGCCCGTGGCGGCAAGGCCAATCGATGTTGCGGGATGGACGCCGAGGGCAGGCATGGATCCGGTGTCAGAGACGACTTTCGCCGCGGGCGGAAAGTCGTCTCTGACACCAGTTTTTTACAGGACCGGCGGGACCGGCACAGGCGCGTTGAGCAGCTCTTTGCCGACCTTGCCCGAGGCGATCTCGCGCAGGGCGATCACACACGGCTTGTCCTTGTTGGACTCGACCATGGGTGTGGCGCCCAGGGCGACCTGGCGCGCGCGGTTGGTGGCGGCGATTGTGAGCTCGAAGCGGTTGGGGAAGAACTTGATGCAGTCGTCGACGGTGATGCGGGCCATGGCGCTGGTCTCCGGTTACTTGAATTCGGCTATGAGCTTCTTGAGGCGGACCGCTTGCTGATCCCGTGACACACGCGTTGCGCGCACCAAGGCTTGCAGGTCCTCCAGGGCGGTATCGAAGCGATCGTTGACAATTATATATTCAAATTCAAGAACATGCGAGATTTCTTCACTCGCGTTTGCAAGCCGCCGCGCAATCGCCTCGGCGGAGTCCTTGCCGCGGCCTTCGAGGCGCCGGCGAAGTTCCGCAAGTGACGGGGGCAGAATGAAAATTCCCGTCATCCGGTCGAAAAGCGTGCGCACCTGGCGCGCGCCCTGCCAGTCGATCTCCAGCAGCACATCGTGGTCGCCGGACAGCTCGCGGTCGATCCAGCGCTTGCTGGTGCCGTAATAGTTGCCGTGCACCAGGGCGTGCTCGAGCAGCTCGCCCGCGGCGATCATGCGTTCGAACTGCGCGCGATCAACGAAGTGGTAATCGACACCGTCCTGCTCGCCGGATCGCGGCGCGCGGGTGGTGAACGACATCGACAGGTGGATGCCCGGGTCGCGATGCAAGAGCCCCGCGACGAGGCTGGTCTTGCCGGCACCCGAAGGCGCAACAACAACGAATAGATTGCCTCTTGCTCGAGGACGTTGACCGGCGCCCCCGGCGTCCGGTCCAACGGCGTTCCCGCCCGGGGAAATCGGCACGGTCATTCTATGTTCTGCACCTGTTCGCGCATCTGCTCGATCAGCACCTTGAGCTCGACGGAGATGCGCGTCATCTCATTCGCCACCGACTTCGAGCCCAGCGTGTTCGACTCGCGGTTGAGCTCCTGGCAGAGGAAGTCGAGGCGCTTGCCACACGCCCCGCCCTTGTCGAGCACGCGGCGGAATTCGGATATGTGGGTGCCCAGGCGCTGGATCTCCTCGTCCACGTCGATGCGCGAGGCGTAGAGCACGATTTCCTGGTGCACGCGCTCGTCCGAAGGTGATGCGCCGGCCTCCGCGATCTTCGCCGCAAGCTTGTCGTTGAATGCCTTCACCGCGGCGGGCAGCAGGGGCGCCGCCTCCTTGACCAGCGCGGCCATGCTGTCGAGCCGATCGCGCAGCACCGCCTCGAGCTTGGCGCCTTCGCGGGCGCGGGACTGGTCCAGTTCCGCGATCGCACGTCCCAGAAGCGCCAGGACCTGTTCCTTCACCTTCTCCGGCGAAAGCGACTCATCGGCCAGCACACCCGGCCAATGCAGCACCTCGGCCACCGAAAGCGCCCGCGCATCCGGGAATCGCTTGCGCACCTCGCTGCCGGCCGCCATCAACGCCTCCATGGCCCGCGCATCGGGCACCAGCGAGCGGGCGGCGGTGGATACCGGCGTGTACGTCACGCGGCAGTCCACCTTGCCGCGCGTAAGGCGCGCGGCCACCGCTTCGCGCATCGCGGGTTCGAGCGGGCGAAGCTCCTCGGGGATCCGTGTCTGGAATTCCAGATAGCGGTGGTTGACCGTCTTCAGTTCGACGCCAAGGCTGCCCTGGGCGCTTTCCTGGGAGGCGGCCGCAAAGCCGGTCATGCTGGAAATCATTGGATTTGTAGAAGATTCGCCTTTACAAGGCGGGGCGGGAGTGCCGACAATTGGGTGCCCAAATTATATCGGAACCCCCCCAGCACCATGCCCCAACAGGCGAACCAGCCGCTTCCGGCTGGCTACGTGCTCAATGGCTATCGCATCGAGAAACCCTTGTCGTCCGGGGGGTTCAGCATCGTCTACCTCGCGCGCGACGAGGCCGGCACCCCCTTCGCGATCAAGGAATACCTGCCCTCGTCGCTGCCGCTGCGCACCGAAGGCATAAACGTCATCATCAACGACGAAGCCAACCTCTCGGTCTTCCGCCACGGCCTGAAGTGTTTCTTCGAGGAAGGCCGGGCGCTGGCGCTGATCTCGCACCCGAACGTGGTGCGTGTGGAAAATTTCTTCCGCGCCAACGAAACCTGCTACATGGTGATGACGTACGTGCGTGGGCGCACGCTGCAGTTCCACATCCAGCGCAACCGCCACGAATTCACCGAAGGTTTCATCCGCCGCATCTTCAGCAACCTGATGAACGGCCTGCGCGAGGTCCACACCAACAAGCTGCTGCACCTGGACATCAAGCCGGCGAACATCTTCATCTCGATGGAGGGTCGCCCGGTGCTGCTGGATTTCGGCGCCGCGCGCATCACGCTTTCCGAAGAGGCGATGAAGCTGAAGCCGATGTATACCGCGGGCTTCGCAGCGCCGGAACACTACCGCTTCAAGCCGGAAGAGCTGGGGCCCTGGAGCGACATCTATTCCGTGGGCGCCACCATCTATACCTGCATCGCGGGCACGCCCCCGCAGGCCGGCGACCAGCGCGAGGAAAAGGACAAGATGATCCCGCTGCGCACGTTCGCCAAGCAGCACTATTCGGATGACCTCTACGACATGGTGGATTCGTGCCTGCAGGTGGACTGGCTCAAGCGCCCGCAGACCGCCTTCGACCTGCAGAAGCGCCTGAACGAGGAGCCGGTGGAATACAGGAAATCCACGTTCCTCGAGACCATCAACAAGCCGCTGTCGAAGTTGTTTTCCAGATAGCGCCGGCTGCCTCGGCCTCCATGACGAATTCCCGAAATACCAGCGTCATCGTGTCGGCCTCCGGCGCTACCTCCCGCCCCACAGCAACACATACGCCGAGTCGGTAGCGCCATGCGCTTCACCATCTTCCAGGACAGCAAGGTCGGCGACCGGAAGGACAACGAGGACCGCGTCGGCTATTCGTACAGCCGCGACGTGCTGCTGATGGTGATCGCCGACGGCATGGGCGGCCACGCGCAGGGCGAAGTGGCCGCCGAGATCGCGGTGACGGAGATCACGCGCCGCTTCCAGCAGGAGGCGCGCAACAAGCTGCGCAAGCCGTTCGATTTCCTGGTGTCGGCCATCCAGTCCGCGCACCGCGCCATCGTTTCTCACGCGGTGGAACAGAACCTGCTGGAATGCCCACGCACCACCTGCGTGGCATGTGTGGTGCAGAACGGCTACGCCTTCTGGGCACACGCGGGTGACTCCCGCCTCTACGTGTTCCGCCGCGGCGAGCTGCTTACCCGCACGCAGGACCACTCCAAGATCCAGCAGATGATCGACGCGGGGCAGCTCACCGTCGAGCAGGCCTCGCGCCATCCCGACCGCAACAAGATCTTCAGCTGCCTGGGCGGGGTGGTGCCGCCGCAGATCGACATCGGCCGCGAGGTGAAGCTCGATACCGGCGACACCATCATGCTTTCCACCGACGGCTTCTGGGCGCAGATTCCGCCCAACATCCTGGGCAACATGTTGAGCAAGCAGACCGTGGGCGCGCTGATGCCGGGCCTGCTGACGGAAGCGCACCGGCGTGCGCTGGGCGAATCCGACAACCTCACCGTCGTGGCGATGACCTGGGAGAACCAGGAAGACGCGCTGCTCGCCGACACCTCCAGCATGGATGAGGAGGAATTCGCCACCTCCACCAATACCACCGAGCAACTCAGCGCCCCCAACGCCACACTCGAAGACGTGACCGATGACGACATCGAGCGCGCCATCGCCGAAATCCAGAACGCCATCAAGAAGGTGCCAAGGTAACCGGACCCTCTCCCCGACCCTCTGCCAAGGCAGAGGGAGCAACCGCTGGACAAATCTTCGAAGACAGGAACGCCAGAAATGCCCCGATCCTTCGACCGCAGCGCCTCGCAGCTGCGCCCCGTCAAGTTCACGCGCCAGTACACGAAACACGCGGAAGGCTCGGTGCTGGTGGAGATGGGCCATACCAAGGTGCTGTGCACCGCCAGCGTGGAAGAGCGCGTGCCCCCCTTCCTCAAGGGAAAGGGCGTGGGCTGGGTCACCGCCGAATACGGCATGTTGCCGCGCGCCACCAACACGCGCAGCTCACGCGAGGCGGCGCAGGGCAAGCAGTCGGGCCGCACGCAGGAGATCCAGCGCCTCATCGGGCGCAGCCTGCGCGCCGTCATCGACACCTCGATCCTGGGCGAGAGGCAGGTCAGCATCGACTGCGACGTGCTGCAGGCCGATGGCGGTACGCGTTGCGCATCGATCACCGGCGCGATGGTGGCGCTGGCCGACGCGGTGTCGTGGCTGAAGGCGCAGGGGCTGCTGAAGGCCGATCCCCTGCGCGATTTCGTCGCCGCCGTCTCCGTCGGCATCGTCGGCGGCCAGCCGATGCTGGACCTCGACTATTCCGAGGATTCGGGCTGCGATACCGACATGAACGTGGTGATGACGGGCGCCGGGCATTTCGTCGAGGTGCAGGGGACCGCCGAGGGTTCGCCTTTCACCCGCGAGCAGATGACTTTGCTGCTGGATCTGGCTTCCGGGGGGATCGCCGAATTGATCGGGCTGCAGCGCTGCGCTCTTGGTTAAGCCTTTGGAACACGGATGAACACAGATAACAAAGGATGTACAGGATAAGACCGGGCAATTCGTGCCTTGATGCACGGTATCGCGACTTGCGACAACCCGTTGGGCACTTGATCCATTTCATCCGTTGTGATCTGTGTTCATCCGTGTTCCAAAGGTTCGGTTCTTGAAAAAAATCGTCATAGCGACCAGCAACCCCGGCAAGCTGAACGAGCTGCAGGCGATGCTGGGCCCGCTGGGCATCGAGACGATCGCGCAATCGGCCTTCAACATTGCGGACGCCGAAGAGCCCCACGACACCTTCCTCGAAAACGCGCTGGTGAAGGCGCGCCACGCCAGCCGCGCCACGGGCCTGGCCGCGCTGGCCGACGATTCGGGCCTGTGTGTGGAATCCCTGGGCGGCGATCCGGGGGTGCATTCGGCGTATTACGCCGGCCGCGAGGGTGGGCGGCATGAACGCGACCCGCGCAACAACACGCGCCTGGTATCGCAGCTGCGCGATCAGATCAACCGCTGCGCGTTTTATTACTGCGTGCTGGTGCTGGTGCACTCGGCCACCGACCCCACGCCGCTGGTCGCCGAGGGGCGCTGGCACGGCGAGATCGTGCTCGATCCGCGGGGAGAGGGCGGGTTCGGCTACGACCCACATTTCGTCCCGCGTGGCAGCCACCTCACGGCGGCGCAGATGCCGGCCGAGGAAAAAAACCGCGCGAGCCATCGCGCCCAGGCGCTGGCGGCACTGGCGCGCAGCCTGCGCGCCGCTTGAGCCGTGGCTGGGGCAGAATCGCTCCATGGCCGTCCTTGCCGAGTTGCCGCCCCTTTCGCTGTACATCCACATCCCCTGGTGCCTGCGCAAGTGCCCCTATTGCGACTTCAACTCGCACGAAAAACGCGGCGAACTGCCCGAAGATGAATACGTGGATGCGCTGGTATCGGACCTGGAATCGGCGTTGCCGCAGGTCTACGGGCGCCGGATCCACACCATCTTCATCGGCGGGGGCACGCCGAGCCTCTTTGCGCCCGCCTCGATCGATCGATTGCTGACGGCGGTGCGCACGCGCCTGCCGGTGGACCCCGACGCCGAGGTCACCATGGAAGCCAACCCCGGCACGTTCGAAATCGATCGCTTCCGCGGCTTTCGCGCGGCGGGCGTCAACCGCCTGTCCGTCGGCGTGCAAAGCTTCGACGACGCCAAGCTCGCGGCCCTGGGCCGGGTGCACGGGTCTGCGGAAGCGCGCAATGCGGTGAACGCCGCGATCGCGATCTTCCCCACGGTCAACGTGGACGTGATGTACGCGCTGCCCGCACAGACGCTGGACGAGGCGCTGGCGGACATGCGGGAAGCCATCGCGCTGGGGCCCGCACACGTCTCGGCCTACCACCTCACGCTCGAACCCGACACCCACTTCGCGAAGTTTCCCCCGCAACTGCCCGCCGACGACGTGAGCGCGGACATGCAGGAAGGCATCGAGGCGCTCCTGGCGCAAGCGGGCTACCAGCATTACGAGACATCCGCCTTCGCGCAACCGGGCCATCGCGCGCGCCACAACGTGAACTACTGGAGCTTCGGCGACTACCTGGGGATCGGCGCCGGCGCCCATGGGAAAATTTCGTTTCGCGACCACATCGTGCGCGAGGTGCGCGAACGCAAGCCGCAGTCCTACCTGCGCGCGGCGCTGGAAGGCAACGCGGTCTTCGAGACACGCGATGTTCCCGACGCCGAGCTGGCGTTCGAGTTCATGCTCAACGCACTGCGCCTCATCGAGGGTTTCCCGGCCACGTTGTTCACGCAGCGCACGGGGTTGCCGCTGGCGTTGCTGGAGCCGCAGTTGAAGGCGGCCGAATCGGCGGGCCTGCTCGCGCGCGACTACGCGCGCATCGCGCCGACCGCGAAGGGCCAGCGATTCCTGAACGACCTGCTGGAGACTTTCCTCGCGGCGCCGGCGGCGCCCGCCCCGCGCGTGATCAATATTTATTCGCCGGGTACTGCGCGCTCTTCATGAACGGCGGCTCGCGGCCCATCAGGGCCTCGAGCATGATCAGCTCGTCGTCGCTGTGGTTGCGGAAAGGGCCGGGGGCCGCACCCAGGATGCCGTTGCGCTCGGTCATCAGCAATGGCTGCTCGTGGTGCGTGGTGATGACGGTTCTGGTCTGCATCTGCGGCCCGTCGATCGTGGCCTCGCCGTAGCAGAGGCAGAAGTACACCTCGGCACGGTCCACTTCGATATAGGCGCCGGTACCGCGAATGCCGATGGAAGCCGTGACCGCCTTGATGGCGACGGGTTTCTTCGAGAAGACCGAGAGCACCTTGCCGGTTGCGATCACCATCTCCGTGAGCAGCCCGTCGCGGCCCTTGATCTCGATCACGGTGTCCGCGCGCACCAGCATCGCATCACCTTTCAGCACGATGACCGCCTGGCTTCTGGGGCCGGTGGCGACGCGATCGCCCAGCGCCACCTTGTCGCCGGACTTTGCCGGGCGCCCGTTCACCGTCGCCGTGCCGTCCAGGCGGTGCAGGCCCGGGGGCAGGTCGCCCGCGGCCAGCACGTCGCGCATAAGGCCCGTGGCCCCGGCCGCACCCGCCGCGGCGATCCACTTCAGCAGACGCCGGCGTTGCACGTTGTTTTTCATTGGTCCCTCCTGAAAACGATGTCCCAGACTCCATGGCCCAGCCTCAAGCCCCTACGTTCGAACTTGGTTTCCGGACGCGTCGCGGGCCGGGCCGCAAACGCGTCGGCCGTGTTGGATAGCCCCGGAGCCTCTTGCAGCACGGCGAGCACGTGGTCCGCGTATTCCTGCCAATCGGTGGCGACGTGGAAGTATCCTCCCGGCGCCAGGCGCGAGACGGCAAGCGCCACAAACGGCGGCTGCAGCAGGCGGCGCTTGTGGTGGCGCTTTTTCGGCCAGGGATCGGGGAAAAAAACATGGATGCCCGCAAGGGATGCGGCGGGAACCATGTCGCGCATCACTTCCACCGCGTCGTGCTGCACTACACGCACGTTGGTGGAAGCGTTTTCCTCCAGCTGCCTGAGCAGGCTGCCGACGCCGGGCGCGTGCACCTCGATCGCCAGGTAGTCCATGCCGGGGTTTTCCCTCGCGATGCGCGCCGTCGTTTCACCCATGCCCGAACCGATCTCGACCACCACCGGCGCGGTGCGGGCAAAAACTGCGCGCAGATCCAGCAGCCCGCCGTAAGGCAGGCCCCAGCGCGGCATCAGGTCGGCATGGGCGCGTTGCTGCCCGGGCGAAAAGCGGCCCTGGCGCAGGACGTAGCTGCGAATGGGAGGGTGTGTCACGGGCGCAACAGTATTTGGGGGTTCCCGATTATAGAAGGGCATTTCGATTGACACGCCAAAGGGCGCGGCCTAGATTGGTTTCAACAACGAGTGAAACAAACCAATGGCCCTCGAACGGTCGCTTTTCGCGCTTGCCCTGGGGATGCTACCCGGCATGGCGCCTGCCGCCGACTACTTCGGAATGCTCAAGCTTCCGGAATCAAGCCTGATCCGCAATGGGCCCTACTCGTTTTCCGCGCCCGCAAATTTCGCCGATATCCCGTCACTCGCCGCGGATAAAGGCGTGCGCCTGAAGCTGGGCTACAAATATTCGCGCTACTTCGCCGTGGAAGGTGAATACGTCGATTTCGGCCGCAACGCAACCAACGTGTTCGCCAGCCCGGGCAACCTCGCCTCGCAGTTCCGCAGCACCGGCTTCGGCGTGGACACGGTGGCGATGCTGCCGGTGTGGCGCTTTTCCTTCTACGGGCGCATGGGCGCGTACCGGGGGGATACGCGGGGCGGCTTCGGCCTCGGCTCCACGGCGCTGCTGCCCGCCGACCAGCTCTCGCGCAACACACGCCTGCGTTACGGCATGGGCGTGCGCTACGACTTCAACAAGGCTTTTGGCATCCGCGCGGAGCTGGAACGAAACGCGCCATTGGGTTCCACCCTCGCCAGCGAAGTGGAAGGCGCCGACCAGTTCACGGTTGGGTTGAGCTGGCGCTTCTAGGGGTGACCCTCACCCCGGCCCTCTCCCAGGGGAGAGGGGGAATCACCCTCACCCCGGCCCTCTCCCAGGGGAGAGGGGGAATATGAGGCCCGCTTCGGGTGAGCTGGGGCTCGCTTCGTAGGGCTTCTTCGC
Source organism: Burkholderiales bacterium (assembly GCA_038203035.1). Classification (GTDB taxonomy): domain Bacteria; phylum Pseudomonadota; class Gammaproteobacteria; order Burkholderiales; family Usitatibacteraceae; genus Usitatibacter. Next base: position 5,021 of record JBBREI010000007.1, on the reverse strand, counting down.
CATGCGCCCCGCGAGGAAAGCTTCCCGCCCCGCTTCCACCGCAAGTTTCATCGCGCCGGCCATGCGCACCGGCTCGCGCGCCTTGGCGATGGCGGTGTTCATCAACACGCCGTCGCAACCCAGTTCCATCGCAATCGCCGCATCCGACGCCGTGCCGATGCCCGCATCCACCAGCACCGGCACCTTCACGCGATCGATGATGATCTGCAGGTTCCACGGGTTGAGGATGCCCATGCCGGAGCCGATGAGGGATGCCAGTGGCATCACCGCCACGCAGCCGAGATCTTCCAGTTGCCTGGCAAGGATCGGATCGTCGCTGCAATAGGCCATTACCTGGAAACCTTCGGCGACCAGGGTCTTCGCCGCTTCCAGGGTCTCGGGCATGTTCGGATAGAGCGATTGGGCATCGCCGAGGACTTCGAGCTTCACCAGCGCGTGGCCGTCGAGCAACTCGCGCGCCAGGCGCAGGGTGCGCACCGCATCCTGCGCGCTGTAGCAGCCCGCGGTGTTCGGAAGGATGGTGAATTTCGAGGGCGGCAGCGCATCCAGCAGGTTCGGCTCTGCCGCGTTCTGGCCGATGTTGGTGCGGCGGATCGCCACGGTGACGATCTCCGCGCCGCTTGCGTCAATGGCGCGCCGCGTCTCGTCGAAATCCCGGTACTTCCCGGTACCGACCAGCAGCCGCGATCCGTACGCCTTGCCCGCGATGACGAGCTTGCCCTCCATCAGCCGCCTCCCACCGCGACAACAACTTCCACGCGATCGCCGTCGGCGAGCAACGATTCGCCGAAGCGGCTGCGCGGCACGATTTCGCCGTTGCGCTCGATCGCGATGCGCCGGCCGGCGAGCGCGAGCTGTTCCAGCAGCTGGGCGAAGCTGAGCGGGGCCGGCAGCTCCCGCGAGGCTCCGTTGAGGGTGATGCGGATGGGTGTGGACACACCCGAATTTTAGCGCCTTATTTGACGCGATCCAGGTTCATCTCGAAGAACTTGATCCAGGTCACCCCGCCGTCGCGCGACTGCTCGCCGACCTCGTTGCACTTGTCGGGATCGTCGAGGGAGATGGTGAAGCGGCTGGTGGGGCCGCTGGGGATCGGGATCGGCCAGATGGCTTTTTTCATTCGTTTCCCTTCACATCTGCTTGAAGAGGTGGGCATAGGCACGGCTCACGGGCAGCTCGGTCCTGCCGTCCTTCAGCTGCACAAACACGCGCCCGCTGAGGTCGCGGCGGGTGGCCGCCACCTCGTTCATGTTGACCAGCGTGCTGCGGTGGACCTGCCAGAAGACGTCGCCGTCGAGTTGCAGCCCGAGCTCGGCGAGCGGCATGCGGATCAGCGATTCGCCCTCGCGCGTGACCACACAGGTGTACTTGTCGCTGGCCTGGAAGTAGAGGACGTCGTCGACCGCGATCTGGCGCACGTTGTCGCCCTTGAGCGCGCGGACCCACCGCAGCCGGCCGGCGCCCGCGCCGGGCAGCGCCTGCGCAAGCCGCTTGAGCATGTCGTCCAGCGCCGGCGGCTTCTCGTCGCCCTGGAGCTTGCGCCTCAGCCGCTCGATGCATTTCGCCAGCCGCTCGTCGGTCACGGGCTTGAGGACGTAGTCGACGGCGTCGCGGTCGAAAGCTTCCACCGCGTATTGGTCGAAGGCCGTCACGAACACCACGTGTGTGCGCGTCTCGATCCGCCCCGCGAGCTCGAGCCCCGTGAGGCCGGGCATGCGGATGTCGAGGAAAGCCACCTCGGGCTCCTCGTCGTTGATGAGCCGCAGGGCCTCGATGCCGTTGGCGGCGAAGGGCAACACCTCCAGCCCGGGCCACAGCACCGCCAGGCGCGCCACGAGGTGCTGCGCCAGGTGGGCTTCGTCGTCGGCGACCAGCGCGCGCACGCTCATGCCGGCAGCCTCACGGTGACGCGGGTCCCGGCCGGCGCGTTTTCCCCGATCGTCATCGAGGCGCGCTCGCCGTAGAGGAGCTTCAGGCGGTCACGCAGGTTCGACAGGCCCACGCCGCCGCGGGTGGTGGGCGCGAAGCCCACCCCGGTGTCGGCGATCTCGATCACCACCGAATCGGCGTCGCGGCGCGCGACGATCGCCACCTCGCCGCCCTCGACCTTGGGTTCGAGCCCGTGCCTGATGGCGTTTTCGACCACGGGTTGCAGCAGCATCGGCGGCAGCTCGAAGGCGCCGAGCGCCGCCGGCACGTCGACGCGGAACTTCAGGCGCTCGCCCATGCGCACCTGCAGCACCTGCAGGAACGCGCAGATGAGCTGCGACTCCTCGGCGAGCGTGGTGTGCGCCATGCGGGTCGCGGCGAGCGACGAGCGCAGGAAGCGGATGAAGCTGTCGAGCATGTGCCGCGCGGTCGCCGGGTCGCTGTCGATGAGGCTCGCCACGTTCGCCAGCGTGTTGAAGAGGAAATGTGGCTCGATCTGCGCCTGCAATGCGCGCAGGTTGGCGAGCGTGGCCTCGCGCTCCACGCGTTCGGCGCGCAGACGTTCGCGCTCGAGGTCCCTCTCGGCCTGCGCGCCCCGGGCGCGCGAGAAGAAGACCGCGGCGAGGATCGCGGAGATGATGCCGCTCGAAAGGCCCATCACGCCGATCCAGCGCGGCTGCAGCACCCACGTGAGCGCGTTGCGGTCGAAGGCGAACGCCACGATGGCGAAGCCGACGAACACGCCCAGGGTGCTGAAGACCGTGTAATAGGCCGTGGTGAAGACGCCGCCTTTGCCTCGCGCCCAGCGGTCGAGCCCGATGCTGTTGGTCACCAGGAACATCGCGTGCAACACATAGCCGATGGCGTTGGCCACGATCACCGAGGAGACCAGCGAATCCAGCGTCACGCCCTGCGGCCGGAACATCGCCGCGACGCCCCAGAAGAAGAGGCCGATCAGGCAGTTCCAGATGAAGGTGTAGCCCACGTCGCGCAACGGCGCGGGCTTCCAGCGCCGGAAAAACGGGATCATCTCCAGCGGGTGCCAGTGGTCGGTATCCAGGAAGGGATCGCGGGGCTTGGCGGCGGAGGCGAGGCTCATGGCGGGTTCCATGCTACGGAGCCCAGGGCCGGCGGTCGAGGTATTCGCGGATCTTGCGCTCTTCCCAATCGGCGCCCAGCAGGCCCCGGCCGACGAAACCCGAGAGGCCGTGGGCCGCGAGCCCGATCCCCCAGCCCAGGTTCGAGGTTCTGCATGTTCGGCTCCGGTGGTTGACGCCCCGAAGATAGAGCGCCGCCCGGGGTGCCCGCCCGGGTTTTGCGACGAACGGCAGCCGGAAGGCGCGAGCGGGGGCCGGAGCGGGTAAAATGCCTTGCGAAACGCGGGTGTAGCTCAATGGCAGAGCAGAAGCTTCCCAAGCTTACGACGAGGGTTCGATTCCCTTCACCCGCTCCAGCCGCCTCCCGGCAGTCCCTACCGACTATTTCCCTGAACCCCGCCGCCCCACCGGGGTCCTATGGGCCTCGTCGCGTTTTCGGAGATCCCCATGTCCCGCCTCGTTTTCCTCGGCCTTGGCGCCGCGCTGATGTTTTTCGGCGATCCCCAATCCGGCCGCAAGCGCCGTGCGGAGGTCACCAACCGGATCGATACCGCGCGCCGCACCATCGAACATGGCGGCGACGTGGTGCGCGACGTGAAGCGCGAAGCCCACGGCCTGATCGTGGAAACCCGTGGTGCGATAGAGCGCCGCGGCGGCCCCCAGGGACCCACGCTGTACCAGATCGCGCGCGATTCCGTGGACTCGTGGCAGCGCCCGGAATGGACGCCGGCGCAGCGCGCGCTGGCGGGTGCGACCGGCGCCGGCATCGCGATGTTCGGATACCTGCGCGGGGGCGTGAAGGGCATGGCCTGGTGCGCCATCGGCGGTGGCCTGCTCGCGCGCGCCACCAGGGGCGCGCCGGCAGGTTCGCTTGTGACCGCAAGCGGCCAGTCGGCCACCGACCCGCTGCGCCACTGACCTTTTCGGACGGCCTGGCCCTGGGGGAGTCCGGGGCGCGCGCGGTTTAAACTTGCGCATGGATTTCGCGGCGCGCGTGGTGCGATGGCAGGGCAAACACGGACGCCACGGCCTGCCCTGGCAGGGCACGCGCGATCCGTACCGCATCTGGCTCTCGGAGATCATGCTCCAGCAGACCCAGGTCGCAACCGTGATCCCGTACTACGAGCGTTTTCTCGCGCGGTTTGCCGAGGTGGCCGCGCTCGCCTCCGCGCCGGAAGACGACGTGCTCGCGCTCTGGAGCGGCCTGGGCTATTACGCCCGCGCACGCAACCTGCACCGTGCCGCGAAGGAGGTCGCCACCCGTTTCAACGGCGTCTTCCCGACGGCTTTCGACGACCTGGTGTCGCTGCCGGGCGTCGGGCGATCCACCGCCGGGGCGATCGCGGCATTTTCTTCCGGCGAGCTGCGCCCCATCCTCGACGGCAATGTGCGGCGCGTGCTCGCGCGCCACGCGGGCATCGGCGGGGATCCCTCGGGCGCCGCGGTGTTGTCGGCGCTGTGGGAAGCCGCGGCCACCCGCCTTCCGCGCCGCGGCATCGAGGCCTACACGCAGGGGATGATGGATCTTGGCGCCGACGTCTGCAGCACCCGCCGCCCCGCGTGCCTGTTGTGCCCCGTAGCCGATGATTGCGTAGCGCGGCTGGAGGATCGCATCGACGAGCTGCCCGGCAAACGCACGCGCGCGGCGCCGCGGCGCAAGCACATCGCGATGCTGGTGGTGGTGTCGCAAGGCGAGGTGCTTCTGGAAAAACGCCCCGGCAGTGGCATCTGGGGCGGCCTGTGGTCGCTGCCCGAAATTGACGCCGATGCCGACCCGGGAGCCGCGCTTTCCGACTGGGGCATCGGCGCTTCCAGCATCGCGGCGCTGGAGCCCTTCGAACATGCCTTCACGCACTTCACCCTCGAAGTCACGCCGTGGCGCGTTGAAGCCCGCAAGGCCACGCCGCTTGCCGCCGAGCGCGGCACCATGTGGCTGTCGCTATCGGATCTGGCCGGCGCCGCGCTGCCTGCGCCGGTAAGGAAACTGCTGAAACG
>JBBREI010000006.1:0-41455 GCA_038203035.1 Burkholderiales bacterium | reverse complement strand
CCATGCCTGCGGGGCGAAGGTGGTCGACCTGCAAACGATTGCCGAGAAGGTCTCATCCCCCCGCGGGGGGATTGCGAATGACCGCGAAATCCTGGTGGGCCTCACATTTGACGATGGCCCGGTGTTCGACCATGACGATTTCCTTCATCGCGAACACGGTCCACAACGATCCTTCCTGAACGTGATGCGCGACTTCATCGCGAGGCACGGCGCCGCGGCGCAGCCGCAAATGCACGCGACCAGCTTCGTGATCGCCTCTCCGGCAGCGCGCAGGGCGATGGAGCTTGCCGCCGACTGTGGGTTTCCGGATCTACCCGATTGGTTGGGCGAGGGCTGGTGGCGGGAAGCGGCGGCCTCCGGACTGATGGCGATCGGCAATCACAGCTGGGATCACGTGCACCACGCGGTGGAGGCAGTGGCGACCGAATCCAACGAACGCGATAATTTCGAATCGGTGGCCACCTACGCCGACGCAGAGGCCGAGATTTGTGCAGCCGCTGAATACATCAACCGAAAGCTTGGTGGGGCGAAGTGCGAGATGTTCGCTTATCCCTTCGGGCACGTGCCGCCTTACGTTGCCAACGAGTACCTGCCCAGGCACAGGGACAAACACGGAATGGTCGCGGCCTTCGGGACCGGCGGCCGGGCGGTGTGCGAAGGTGATTCAGTCTGGAACATTCCGCGGGCCGTCTGTGGATGGCACTGGAACGAACCCGAGCAACTCGCGGCCATGCTGAGGCACGCCTAGAACGGGCCTACGTCCGCGATTGCCTTGATCAACGCCCTGCCCTCGGCTTCCGGCAACGGCCTGAACCACTTGACGATCAGATTGCTGAATTCGGTGGGCTCGAAACCAACGCGCCGGTCGACAGCCATGGCCTTGGCATCACCGCAATAACCAAACCATGCCGTGCAGTCCGTCAATTCCGTGGCGGCCTGCTCCATCATCAACTGGGCGATGCCGCCCCGCGCCTGGCAATCGCGGAAGTGATCGCGGGGCAAGCGCCGATAGAAGTTCTTTCGAACACACATGCCTCCCTCCAGGTAAACGTCGCCGTGCTTGATCCAGTTGCAGAACCCGACGGTTTCTTCCTGTCCGTCGGGCCAGCGGTAGATGGCGACATATTGCCGCCAGTTTTCCGGCGGCGTCGGGATCGAGAGGCCGGCTTCGGCGCGGGGAACGGGAAAATCCCCGCCAAAGCTTTCGCGGAAGAGCTCCGAGGCGTGCGCCGCCGCGTTGGGCGACAGGAATATGCGAAGCGACTCCATGAAACCGGGGCTACGCTCCACTGGCAGTCCGCACGGGCGCGAGGCCTCGTTGATAGACCCGGTCGCCGGCCAGCACGGTGGAAGGCGCGAATGTGTCGCGCCCGTTGAGCTGCGCGTAATACGGCGAGAAATCCGGCGCCGTGGCCTCGAACAGCTGGCCAAAGTCCCGGATGACGAAATACGTCTCCTGGTAGGTGTCGATCTTGTAGCGCGTCTGCATGATGCGCAGCAGGTCGAAGCCGATGCGGTTCGGATCCGCGCTTTCCACGCTGTAGGGGATCTCGCCGCCCGACGAAAGGATTCCAGCGCCGTAGGCGCGCAGGCCCTTCGGCGTGTGGATCAGGCCGAACTCCACCGTGTACCAGTAGAGGCGCGCCAGCATCTCGATGGCGCCAAGCTCGTGCGCCTTGATGCCGCCGCGGCCATAGGCCTGGATGTAGTCGGCGAACACCGGATTGAAGAGCATCGGCACGTGGCCGAAGAAGTCGTGGAAGATGTCCGGCTCGACGATGTAGTCGAACTCCCCCGGGTCACGCAGCCACACCGTGACGGGAAAGCGGCGGTTGGCGAGGTGCTCGAAGAAGGTGAGGTCCGGCACCAGGCCGGGCACCGCCACCAGTTGCCAGTTGGTCGCGGGGCGCAGCTTCGCGTTGATGGCGCCGAAGCGCGGGATACCCTCGCCAAAGTTCAGGTCGGCCAGCGCGTTGTTGAACTCGTCGCACGCGTGGCGGGCGATGAGCGACTCCTGGCGCCGGTAGAGACGCCGCCACAGCTCGTGCTCGTCCGCGGTATACGCCTCCCAATCCTGGTCCACCGTGTGGTCGGAGCGCATGTCGCCGTAGTCGCCGCGCAGCTTGTGCGCGGTTTCACCCGCCACCGACCCTCTCCCCGCCCTCTCCCACGCCACGTTCCACTCCTTGGGCGCCCGAGGCAGAGGGAGTCACTTGCTGATCGATGGCGCCGAAGACGGATTCCCCCGCGTCATCGAGCATTTCCACGCGCACGCGATCGCCGAACTTGAGGAACGGTGTCTTTGCCTCACCCAGTTCCACCTGCTCCACCAGCCGCGCTTCCATGAGGCACGCGTAACCCGTTGCGCGGTCCTGGTTGGAGATGGTGCCGGTGCCGATCATGGTGCCCGCCGCCAGCTCGCGCGTCTTCGCGGCGTGGGCGATGAGCTGGAACAGGTTGAAGGTGGCGTCCGTGCCCGCGTTCGGATCGCCCAGTCGCTCGCCATTCACCTCGCAGCGCAGCTTCAGATGCACCTTGCCGTCGCTCCACCGGTCGCCAAGCTCGTCGGGCGTCACCGCCACGGGCGCAAGCGCGTTGGCGCCCTTGCCGTTCACGAATCCGAAGCCCTTGGCGAGCTCCGCCGGGATGAGTCGCCGGAAGGAGATGTCGTTCACCAGCGAAAGCAGCCGCACCTTCTCGGCGGCCTGCGCGGGCGTGGCGCCCATGGGCAGGTCGCCGACGAAGGCCACCACCTCGCCTTCCAGGTCGATGCCCCAGTCCTCGCTGATCGCCAGGATCGGATCGCGCGCGCCCATCATCGATCCCGCGCCGCCCTGGTACATCAGGGGGTCGGTGTAGAAGCTCGCGGGCACCTTGTCGTTGCGCGCGCGGCGCACGCGCACCACGTGCGTCAGGTACGCGGAACCGTCGAGCCATTCGTAGGCGCGCGGCAAAGGAGCGGCGACGCGGCCGGCCTCCAGCGCATCGGCGAATGAAAACGCGTGACGCTCGTGGCCGCCCTCGAGGCTCGCGGCGACATCGCGCAGCTTCTGCTGCAGCGCGTCCCAGCCCTCCAGCGCGTGTTGCATCGTGGGCGCGATGGCCTCCACGGTGACGGCGCGCTGCATTGCGCGGTCCACCACGCAAAGCGTGCCGTCGCGCGTAGGACCCTTGAGTGATGCGAGTTTCATGAGAGGGAGGCTTTGGTTAATCCGTCCCACGCGGTGTCGTAGGCCGCGTCGAGCGTCGGAAGTGAAAGGGCGTTGGCGGTGGGCTCGAGCACGTAACGACTCTCGAACATGAAGGCGAGCGTGCCGCCGAGGTACTGCGGCTCGAGCTTCGCGGAAACGGCGCGCTCGTACGAGGCGAAGTCCGGTCCGTGCGCGCTCATCGCATTGTGGACGCTCGCGCCGCCGGGGACGAAGCCACCCTTCTTGGCGTCGTACTCCCCCTTCACGAGCCCCATGAACTCGCTCATGACGTTGCGGTGGAAATACGGCGGGCGGAAGGTGTGTTCGGCCACCATCCAGCGCGGCGGGAAAATCACGAAGTCCACGTTGGCCACGCCGCGCGTGTCGGACGGCGAAGTCAACACGGTGAAGATCGACGGATCGGGATGGTCGAAGCCCACGGTGTTCAGGGCGTTGAAGCGCGCGAGGTCGTATTTGTACGGATAGTAGTTGCCGTGCCACGCCACCACATCGAGCGGCGAGTGTCCGTACGTGGATTTCCACAGGTGCCCGCCCAGCTTCGCAACCACGTCCGTGGGCCGGTCGAGGTCCTCGAAGGCCGCCACGGGCACCATGAAATCGCGCGGGTTGGCCAGGCCGTTGGATCCGATCGGCCCGAGCTCCGGCAGGCGCAACGGCGCGCCGTGGTTTTCGCAGACGTAGCCGCGCGCCGATTCCGCCGCGAGCTCCACGCGCAATCGCACGCCGCGCGGGATCACCGCGATCTCGCCGGGCCCGACCTCGAGACGACCGAGCTCGGTGGCCAGGACGAGGCCGCTTTCCTGGGGAACAATCAGCAGCTCGCCGTCGGCATCGTGGAACACGCGCTCCATCGACCGGTTGGCGGCGTACAGGTGAATGCTTGCGCCCTGCTGCATGCGCGCATCGCCACAAGTGGCGTAGGTGACGAGGCCCGCGATGAAATCCGTTGGCGCAGCGGGATCGGCGAGCGGCGCCCAGCGCAGGCGATTGGGCGACACCTCGGCCTCGCGGCATGGGGCGGTGCGCAGCAGGCCGCCGTCGATGCGCACGAAAGCCGGATGCATCGCCGAGGGCCGCAGGCGATAGAGCCAGCTGCGCAGGTTTTCCGCCCGCGGTGCGGTGAAAGCCGAACCGGAAAGCTGCTCCGCGTAGAGCCCGAACGGAGTTTTCTGCGGCGAGTTCTGGCCCACGGGCAAGGCGCCCGCGACGGCCTCACTTTCGTGATGCCCCCCGAATCCAGACGAATACTTCAGAACCATCGGCATTTATCCTGTCTCATCCGTGTCCCCGCCTTCGCTGGGCCCGCCTTCGCGGGGTGACAAGCTAGATCACCCCGCGCGCGATCTGGTCCGCCTCGATCGACTCGAACAGCGCGCGGAAGTTGCCTTCGCCGAAGCCTTCGTTGCCCTTGCGCTGGATGATCTCGAAGAAGATCGGGCCAATCACGGTCTCGGTGAAGATCTGCAGCAGCTTGTCTTCGTGATGGTCCTTGTCCACACCTTCGCCGTCGAGCAGGATGCGGTTCCTGCGCATGCGATCCAGGTCCTCGCCGTGGTTGAGCACGCGCGTGTCGACGCGGTCGTAGTACGTGTCCGGCGTGTCGAGGAACCTGACTTCCTGCGCGCGCAGGGCCTCCACCGTCTCGAAGATGTCCTCGGTCGAAAGCGCGATGTGCTGGATGCCTTCGCCGCGATAGGCATCGAGGTATTCCTGGATCTGCGACTTGGTGTCCGACGGTTCGTTGATCGGGATGCGGATCTTGCCGCAGGGGCTCGTGAGCGCGCGCGAGGTCAGGCCCGTCATCTTGCCCTTGATGTCGAAGTAGCGGACCTCGCGGAAACCGAAGAGCTTCTCGTAGAACTGCGCCCACACGTCCATGCGCCCGACGTAGACGTTGTGTGTGAGATGGTCGATCTCCTTCAGGCCCGCGCCCACGGGGTGCTGAGGCACGCCCTCGAGCGGCACGAAGTCCACGTCGTAGATCGACAGGTCGCCGCCGTTGCCCGGGTAGCGGTCGATGAGATAGATGAGGCTGTCGCCGATGCCGCGAATGGCCGGGATGTTGAGCTCCATCGGCCCGACCTTGCCTTCGTATGGCTTGGCGCCGAGCTGGATCGCGCGTTCGTAGGCTTTCGCGGCGTCCCTGACGCGCATCGCGAAGGCACACGCCGAAGGCCCATGCACCCGCGCGAACGACTGCGCAAAGCTGTCGGGCTCGCGGTTGACGATGAAGTTGATCCTGCCCTGGCGATAAAGCAGGACGTCCTTCGAGCGATGGCGCGCGACCGCGGTGAAGCCCAGCTGCTCGAAAAGCGCGCCGAGCTGGCGCGGATCCGGCGCGGTGTATTCGATGAACTCGAAGCCGTCGGTGCCCATGGGGTTATCGTGCGCGGTCATCGTCTATCTCCTCGGTAGTCGAGGATTGTAAACCGCGGCGCCCGCAATGAAATCGGGGTCGAATTGCGCCGCTGAAAAGCCGAATGCGGGCGCTTGCGCGCGCGAGGCTGCTGGTATCATGCCGCAGTTGTTATTCAAACAAATCAAGGACTTTTCCCCGGGAGATTCACATGAAATTGTCCCGCATGCTGGGCGCCGCGTTGATTGCCGCCGCGTTTTCGTTCTCGGCGCCGATCGAAGCGAAGACGCTGCGTTATTCGAGCCAGGGCGACATCGTCACCATCGATCCACACGCGCAGAACGAAGGCTTCACCAACGCGTTCCTCGACAACATCTACGAACCGCTGGTCACGCGCGGCAAGGACCTGAAGGTCGAACCCTGCCTCGCGCTTTCATGGCAGGTGGTCAATCCCACCACCACACGCTTCAAGCTGCGCCCGAACGTCAAGTTCCACGACGGCACGCCCCTCACCTCCGACGACGTGGTGTTCACGGTGCAGCGCGCGCTGGCCGACACCTCGAACTTCAAGCCCTACCTGGCCGGTGTGAAGGAAGCGAAGGCCGTTGATGCCCTGACCGTGGATATCCTCACGGAGGGTCCCGCACCGGTGCTGATCCCGCAGCTCACCGAGATCCGCATCATGAGCCGCGCCTGGGCCACCAAACACAACGTGCTCAAGCCGCAGGACTTCAAGAACAAGGAGGAGACCTTCGCCTCGCGCAACGCCAACGGCACGGGAGCCTTCGTGCTCAAGAGCCGCGAGGCCGACGTGAAGACCGTGGCGCTGCTCAACAGCAACTGGTGGGGAAAGATGGACGGCAACGTGAACGAAATCGTCTACATGCCGATCAAGCAGAACGGCACGCGCCTGGCCGCCCTGCTGTCCGGCGAGATCGACTTCGTGCTCGATCCGCCGCCGCAGGACATCCCCAGGCTCAAGAAGGATCCGAAGATCAAGGTGGTCGAGGGCAACGAAAACCGCACCATCTTCTTCGGCATGGACCAGATGCGCGACGAGCTGCTGTATTCCAGCGTGAAGGGCAAGAACCCGTTCAAGGACAGGCGCGTACGCGAAGCCTTCCAGCTCTCCATCGACCTGAACGCGATCAAGACGCAGGTGATGCGCGGGCTGTCCTACCCCACGGCGATCATGTTCGCCCCGCAGGTCGACGGTTATCCGAAGGACCTCGACAAGCCGGTCCGGCAGGATCGCGAGCGCGCGAAGAAGCTCATGGCCGAGGCGGGTTACCCGCAGGGCTTCGAGGTGACGCTGGACTGCCCCAACAACCGCTACATCAACGACGAACCCATCTGCGTGGCCACGGCGGCGATGCTGTCGCAGATCAACGTGAAGGTGAAGGTCAACGCGATGCCGCGCGCGATCTACTTCCCGAAGATCCAGAACTTCGATTCCAGCTTCTACATGCTGGGCTGGGGCGTGCCGACCTTCGATTCGCAATACGCGCTGCAAAGCCTGCTGCGCACGCTGGTGCCGAAAACCGCCGACGGGGACTACAACCTCGGGCGCTACTCGAACCCGAAGGTGGACGCCCTCGTCGACCAGCTCAAGACCGAGATCGACACGAAAAAGCGCGCGGCGCTCGCGCGTGAGATCACGCAGATCCACATGACCGACGTGGGCCACATCCCGCTGCACCACCAGGTGATCCCGTGGGCGATGCGCTCCAACGTGACGGTGGTGCATCGCGCGGACAACCGGCTCACGGTGAAGTGGGTCAAGGTCCAGTGAGGTTGCGACGAAGGGCGGCGCTAGCCGCCCTTTTTATTTGTCTGGGCCTGGCGGCCCACGCCAGGACCCTGCGGTATGCCAGCCAGAACGACCCGGTGACGGTTGATCCCCATTCGGCCAACCTGCTGGTGAGCTCGCGGCTGACCCAGCAGGTGTTCGACACCCTGGTCTTCCGCGACCGGCAGTGGAGGCCCATCCCGTGGCTGGCCGAATCCTGGACCCAGGTCTCGCCCACGGTGTGGCGGTTCAAGCTGCGCGCGGGGGTGAAGTTCCACGACGGCGCCCCGCTCACCGCCGGCGACGTGGTGTTTTCCGTTGGACGCGCGCTTGCTCCCACGTCGCAGATGCGCACCGCCATACAGGGCGTCGAGGCGGCGAAGGTGGTTGATCCGCTCACCGTCGAGCTGACCCTGAAGGAGCCGAACCCGGCCCTGCTGCAGCACCTTACGCAGTTCCGCATCATGAGCCGCGCGTGGGCGGTGAAGCACCGCGCCGAAAAGCCGCAGGACTACAAGAACAAGGAAGACACCTACGCCGCGCGCCACGCCAACGGCACCGGCGCCTTCATCCTGAAGGAATACACACCCGACGTTCGCGTGGTGCTGGCCAGGAACAAGGAGTGGTGGGGCATCAAGGCCGGGCATTTCGAGAGCAACCTCGACGAGGTGATCATGCTGCCGATCGCCACCGCCGGCACGCGGCTGGCCGCGCTGCTCTCCGGTGAGGTGGACCTGGTGATCGACCCGCCCACGCAGGACGTCAAGCGCCTGGCCGCGAACCCGCAGCTGAAGATCGCCGAAGGCCCGGAGATGCGCGTGCAGTACCTCGCCTTCGACCTGCATCGCGACGAGCTGCTGTATGGCAGCGAGAAGAAGAAAAACCCCTTCAAGGACATCCGCGTGCGCCAGGCCATCGCCCACGCGATCGACGCGGAGGCCATCAAGTCGAAGGTGATGCGCGGGCATTCGCGGCCCAACGGCGCGCTCATCACGCAGGAGATCGCGGGCTACCACTCCGATGGCGACAAACACGTGCCCTACAACCGCGATCGCGCGAAGAAGCTGCTGGCCGAGGCGGGTTATGCCAACGGCTTCGAGGTCACCCTCGATTGCGGCAACAACCAGCCCGCGGCCGACATCTGCCAGGCCAGCGCCGCGATGTTGTCCCAGGTCGGCATCCGCGTGCGCCCCAACGTCATGCCCCAGACCACGTTCTTCCCGAAGATCGAGAAATTCGACACCAGCTTCTATCTCCTTTCCTGGGGCGGGGGCGTCACCTCGGACGCGCTCTACACCCTCAATGCCCTGCTGCACACCGTGGGGCCGAAAGGAGAAGGTGACTTCAACATGGGACGCTGGTCCAATGCGCAGATGGACCGCCTGATCGCCGACATCAAGAGCCAGCAGCAGCCCGCCGCCCGCGACGAGGCGATCCGCAAGGCGCTGGTGCTGGCCAACCAGGAGCTGCCGGTGGTCACCATCCACCAGCAGCTGATCCCGTGGGCCATGCGCAAGGCGGTCACCGCCTGGTATTCACCCATCAATACGGTGTTTTTCTACCGGGTGAGGATGGATTGAAGGCTACCCTCTCCCCAACCCTCTCCCAGGGGAGAGGGGGCGAACGCTGGACCGGGTTTCGCGAAATGCGGGCGTCCCTCGGATGATTGCCTTCATCCTCCAGCGGCTGCTCCAGGGCGTGGTGGTGATGCTGGTGGTGGGATTCATCGCGTTTTCGCTCTTCAACTTCGTGGGCGACCCGGTCTCGCTGATGCTGCCGCCGGAAGCCACGCAGGCCGACCGCGAAGGCATGCGCCAGGCCCTCGGCCTCGACAAGCCGTTCTACGTGCAGTTCGCGACCTTCATCACCAACGCGGTGCAGGGCAACTTCGGCATCTCGCTGCGCCTGGGGCGCCCGGTCTCCACGCTGCTGGTGGAACGACTGCCCGCCACCCTGGAACTCGCCATCACCGCGGCGCTGATCGCGCTGGTGGTGGGCATCCCGGTGGGCGTCTACACCGCGCTGCGGCGCGATTCGTGGTTCTCGCGCGTGTTGCTCACCACCTCGCTCATCGGCGTGTCGCTGCCCAATTTCCTGATCGGCATCTTCCTGATCCTGATCTTCGCGGTCTGACTCGGTGTGTTGCCGTCGTTCGGGCGCGGCGACACGGTGGCGATCGGCCCGTGGACGACGGGGCTGCTCACGGCTTCCGGGCTCAAGGCGCTGGTGCTGCCGTCGGTCACCCTGTCGTTTTTCCCCCACACGCTGATCATGCGGCTGGTTCGCGCGGAGATGCTGGAGGTGCTGCGCACCGACTACATCAAGTTCGCCCGCGCCCGGGGCCTGAGTGATCGCGCGGTCCACTTCGGGCACGCGCTGAAGAACACGATGGTGCCGGTGATCACCATCGCCGGCCTGCAGCTGGGCGGCATCATCGCCTTCGCGATCATCACGGAACAGGTGTTCCAGTGGCCGGGCATGGGCCTGCTTTTCATCCAGGCGGTGCAGTTCGCGGACATCCCGGTGATGGCGGCGTACCTGTGCCTCATCGGCCTCATCTTCGTGGTGATCAACCTGGTCGTCGACATGCTTTATTACCTGGTCGACCCGCGGCTTCGCGCCGAACGCGGGGGACACTGATGAACGAGACCGGCGTCGTGGGCCCCCCCGGCACCCCGGCGCCCGCCATGGGTTCGCTGCGCCGCTTCCTCGACGGCGACATCTATTTCAGCTTCAAGCGTTCGCCGCTGGTGATCTTCGCCGCGGTGGTCGTGGCGATCATCGCGCTCGCGGCCCTCTTCGCACCGTGGGTCGCGCCGCACAATCCGTTCGACCTGCGCACGCTGAACCTGCTGGATGCGTTCACGCCCCCGTCGTGGACCGAAAAGGGCAACCGCAGCTACTTCATCGGCACCGACGACCAGGGCCGCGACGTGCTCTCGGCGATCATCTTCGGCTCGCGCATGTCGCTGGTGATTGGCCTGGCGGCCACGCTGCTGGCGATGGTGGTGGGCGTGACCCTCGGCCTGCTGAGCGGCTATGTCGGCGGCAAGCTCGACGCCTTCATCATGCGGGTGGCCGACGTGCAGCTTTCCTTCCCCGCGATCCTGATCGCGCTGCTGATCGACGGCCTGGCGCGCGCGGCGCTGCCCAAGGAATCGCACGACCAGCTGGCGGTCTACGTGCTGATACTGGCTATCGCGGCGTCCGGATGGGTCGGGTACGCCCGCACCGTGCGCGGCTCCACCCTCGTCGAACGCAACAAGGAATATGTGCAGGCGGCACGTGTTATCGGAAGGCACCCGCTCGCAATCATGTTCTCCCATGTCCTGCCCAACGTGCTCGGCCCGGTCCTGGTGATCGGGACGCTGCAGATCGGGGCGGCGATCATCACCGAATCGTCGCTTTCCTTCCTCGGCGTGGGTGTGCCGCCCACGCAGCCGTCGCTGGGCACCCTTATCCGCATCGGGAACGATTTCCTGTTCTCGGGGGAATGGTGGATCACCGTGTTCCCGGGTGCGGCGCTCGTCATCCTGGTCCTGTCGATAAACGTTCTTGGGGATTGGTTGCGCGACGCCCTCAATCCCCGACTTCGTTAAGGAGACCCCGTGAAAAGATTCCTCGTTACCGCCCTCTTCGCCGCCACCCCGGCGCTCGCCGGCCCCTACGACCAGCCGTATTCGATCATCACCGTGGATACGGCCAAGTCGGCCGATCCACACCTGCGCCGCGTGATCGTCAACCGCGTCGACGGCGAGACCGTGATCTCCGGCAACCGCGCCGTGGTCACCCCCGGCAAACATGCCGTCACGCTGGACCTGCCGCCGCGCAAGGGCTTCCGCCTGGCCACCCAGCAGACCTTCGAGATCGAGGCCAGGCCGTGCACGCGCTACTACGTCGCCGCGCGCCTGGATTCGCTGACGACGCAGGACTGGGTGCCGGTCATCCGAAGTGAAGAGGCGATTGGCGAATGCCGGTCGAAGTTCAAGGTAGCCGGGGCCAAATGACCGAAACGTCGCGCCAGGCGGCCAACCCTCAGCCGCACCCTCTCCCAGGGCAGAGGGAGGCTGGAGCCCTGCTGCAGGTGAAAAACCTGCGCGTGGAGTTCAACACGCGGCGCGGGACGCTGGTTGCCATCGACGACGTGAGCTTCGACATCGCCCCGGGGGAGGTCCTCGGCGTGGTGGGCGAATCCGGCGCGGGCAAGTCGATCACCGGCACCGCGATCATCGGCCTGCTGGAAAGGCCCGGGCGCATCGCCGGCGGCGAAATCCTGTTGTCCGGCAGCCGCATCGACAACCTGCCCGCCGCGCAGATGCGCAAGATCCGCGGCCGCCAGATCGGCGCCATCTTCCAGGACCCACTCACCTCGCTCAACCCGCTCTACACCGTGGGCCGCCAGATCACGGAAACCATCGAACAACACCTGCCGATGAGCGCGGCGCAGGCGCGCGCCCGGGCCATCGAACTGCTCGGCGAGGTCGGCATCCCGGCGCCGGAGCGGCGCATCGACCACTATCCGCACCAGTTTTCGGGCGGCATGCGCCAGCGCGTCGTGATCGCGCTCGCCCTGTGCGCCAACCCGCGCCTGATCATCGCGGATGAACCGACCACGGCGCTGGACGTGTCGATCCAGGCGCAGATCATCACGCTGCTCAAGCGCCTCGGGCGCGACCACGGCACCGCCGTCATGCTGGTGACCCACGACATGGGTGTGATCGCGGAAACGGCCGATCGCGTGGCGGTGATGTACGCCGGCCGCATCGTGGAGATCGGCCCGGTGCAGCAGGTGATCCACGATCCGCAACATCCCTACACCGCCGGCCTCATGGGATCGATCCCCACCGTAGGCCAGGACGTGGAGCGCCTGCCGCAGATCGAAGGCTCCATGCCGCGCCTGAACGCCATCCCCGCGGGCTGCGCCTTCAACCCGCGCTGCCCGCGCGTGTTCGATCGCTGTCGGGTCGAACGCCCGCACCTGATCGCCGCCAACCAGACGCAGGCCGCCTGCTGGCTGCACGCCCCGGAACGCAGGGCGCCCGACGCGGGCCAGGAATGGAGCCAAGGCGCGGTGCATGGCTGAGGAAACGCAACCCTCATCCCGGCCTTCTCCCAAGGGACAAGGAGACTCCACTCCCGCGGCCGGCTCGGGCCGGCCCACACCCGCGACCGGCCCGAGGCTGGCATCCCAGGGCGGCGCCGGAGCGCTGCTGGAAGTGCGCGACCTGGCGCGCGACTTCGACGTCTCGCGCCCCTGGCTCAATCGCATGCTCGAAGGCGCGCCGCGCCAGTTGCTGCACGCCGTCGACGGGGTGTCCTTCACCATCAATCGCGGCGAAACGCTTTCGCTCGTGGGTGAATCGGGTTGCGGCAAATCCACGGTCGCGCGGCTGATCTGCGGGTTGTATGCGCCGACCCGCGGCAGCATCCTCTTCGACGGCACCGACCTCGCGAAGATCGCCGTGCGCAACGACATGCTCGCCATGCGCCGGCGCTTCCAGATGATTTTCCAGGACCCGTACGCCAGCCTCAACCCCCGCTGGCGGGTGGAACGCATCATCGCGGAGCCGATCCGCTCGCACAAACTCATCAAGGACGACCGGGCGATCAGGAAACGTGTCGGCGAATTGCTCACCCAGGTCGGCCTGTCGCCGCTGGACGGGGAAAAGTACCCGCACGAATTTTCCGGCGGCCAGCGCCAGCGCATCTCCATCGCGCGCGCTCTCTCCTCCAACCCGGAATTCCTCGTCTGCGACGAACCGACCAGCGCCCTCGATGTCTCCGTGCAGGCGCAGATCCTCAACCTCATGAAAGACCTGCAGCGCGAACACGGCCTGACCTACCTCTTCATCTCGCACAACCTCGCGGTGGTCTCGCACATCTCCAACCGCGTCGGCGTCATGTACCTGGGCCACATCGTGGAGATCGCGGCGACCCGCATGTTGTTCGATCGTCCGCTGCACCCCTACACGCGCATGCTGCAAAGCGCGATCCCCGACATCACCATGTCGGGCAAGGCCCGCACGCCGGTGGCGGGAGAGGTGCCCAATCCGCTGGATCCACCCACCGGCTGCGCCTTCAACCCGCGCTGCCCGCACGCCCGGGAAAAGTGCCGTACCACGCGCCCGGAACTGCTGCCGTTCGAAGGTGCGCAAGTGGCCTGCCACGGCATCCACGAAGGCTGGGTGCCGATCCGCATGGCGGAAACCATCCCCGCTTGACGCGCAGCCAGCTCGGCTGCGGGCTTGCCGTGCTCGGCGCCATGGGCCTGGCGCTGCTGCTCATTGTTCCGCGCCTGGCGTTGCCCGTCAGTTTCGACGGCGCAAACACCTACCTGCCCAACGCCGCGCGTTTGCTCGCCGAGGGCTTCGGTTTCCTGGGCACCGAGCAGTCGGTGATGGTGGCGCCGCTGTCGTACTTCTATCCGGCGCTGCTGGGGGCGTCCGAAAAAGTGGTCCGCTGGTCGAACGTCCTCCTCTACCTCGCGGCGATCGCGCTGGCCTTCGACGCGGTGCGCCTGGCCCACTCGCGCGGCGCGGGCATCGCCGCCGCTTTCCTGCTCGCCTTCTCGCCTACCCTGCGCCCGTACATCGGCGACGTGCTGACCGAACCCCCATACATCTTCGCCGTCGTGTCGTGGGCCGCGGCCGTCGCGCGCGTTTCGGCCTCCCCGGCAAGTCCGCAATACGGCTGGATCGCGGCGGGCGCGTTGGCGCTTTCGCTCGCAACACTCACACGTTCCTCGGTCATGCTGTTCGCGCCCGCGATGACCGTGTTGTTCGCGTGGCGCGCATGGAGGTCGAATTCAGGGGACCGCGCCGTCGAATGGCGGCTCGCGGCACTTCATGCGCTGGCCATGGTCCTGCCGCTCGCATGGGTCCTGCGCAACTACATCGTGTTCGGCCTGGCCTCGATCGCCACCGGGTCCGGCGCGGCTCTCTGGCTCGGCATCGATCCGCTGGTGGACGGCTTCGACCCGGTTTATTTCGGCATGGACTACGACGTGGGCGGCGTCGCCCGCGACATGAGCCACCTGAGCATCGAGGCCGATCGCACGCTGCGAGCGGTGGCCGCGATACAACTGCGGGACATACCGCTCCCGGTGCTCGCGGAGATGTTCGCGCGCAAGGCCGCCGCGATGCTGGTCTTCAGCGCGCACGAGATGGGCGAAGGACTCGCGGCGCAACGCTCATGGCGCATCGCCCTGCTCGTGCTGGCAGTGGCCGCGATTGTGTGGACCCGCCGCTCGCGGCTGGTGCTGGCGCTCTCGGCGATGGTCGCCTACATGGTCGTGATCCACTTGCCGGCCCTGTATCACCACCGCTATGCCGTCGGCGCAGTGGATGCCCCGCTCACGCTGCTTGCCGCCATGGGGCTGGCGAACTGCTTCAAGCCGACGACGCGCACCCTGGGTGCGGCTGTTGTGGTGACACTGCTGACGCTGGCGGGTTTGGCGACGCTGCGGAATGCAGGCCCGGGATCGCCACGCGTCGATCGCGTGCCGGGGCAGGTGGCCTGGACGCGGGATGTTTCCACCATCGACGCAATCGTGCTGCAGGGCGCCACGCGCGATGACCGCGCAAAGTTCTCGATCGCTCCCCACGGGGCCATCGAGATTCCCGTGTCCGGCACCTCCGGGTTCTTCCCCGGCGACTACTCCGCCGCGATCATCGGCCTGGCGATCACGCCGGCGGGCACGCAACCCGGCTGCGAAGGGATGCGCTTGCGATTTCGCGGCGTGAGCGAACCGGCTTTCTCGCCGGCGCGCACGGTAAGGGTACCGGTGGAATCCGATGGCCGCATGCGAGCCCTGATCGTCGGCACCACGCAACCGTTGCACCTCAACACGGACGGGGTGCTGCGGCTCGAATTCGAGTGCGCATATCCGGTCACGCTGGAAATGGGCAAAATCACGCTGATTGCGCCGCGCCGATCGATTGTCTACCGGCAGAAATGGCTCGACGCGAAACCGGACTATCCATGAACGCCACCAACCTCATCCTGACGCTCCTGAGCGTGGCCGCCATCGCCGCGGGACAGGTGTTGTTCAAACTCGCCGCGCGCGCCGGGTCCGGCGGCGGCCTGCTCGACCTTCTCAACCCGTGGCTCTTCGCCGCGCTGGTGATCTACGCCTTCGCCACTGTGCTCTGGGTGTGGGTGCTCAAGTCCGCGCCGCTCAACATCGCCTACCCGTTCATGGGGTTCGCGTTCATCATCGTCCCGGTGCTGGCGGCCGTCTTCCTCGGCGAGGCGCTCGACTGGCGCGTGCTCGCGGGCGGCGTGCTGATCACCGCGGGCGTGGCCGTGGCCTCCTGGCGATGAGCGCTCCGCGCGTCGCGGTTGTCATTCCCAGCTACAAGGTGCGCGAGCACATCCTCGATGTGATCGCCGCCATCGGCCCGGAGGTCGAGGCCATCTACGTGGTCGACGACGCCTGCCCACAGGGCAGCGGCGAACACGTAGGCATCAATTGCACGGACACGCGCGTACGCGTCGTGAAGAACGATACCAACCTGGGTGTGGGTGGCGCCACGATTCGCGGCTATCGCGAAGCGATCGCGCAAGGCATGGACGTGCTGGTCAAGCTCGACGGCGACGGCCAGATGGACCCGGCGCGCATCGCCTCGCTCATCCGCCCCATCCTTGAAGGCAACGCCGACTACACCAAGGGCAACCGCTTCTTCGACCTCGAGAGCGTGAGCTCGATGCCGGCCGTACGTCTGATCGGGAATGCGGCGCTTTCGTTCGTGAACAAGGCGAGCAGCGGCTACTGGGACGTGATGGATCCCACCAACGGCTTCACCGCCTTGCACGCGACGGTGGCCAGCGCGCTGCCACTCGACAAGGTCGCCCACGACTACTTCTTCGAAAGCGACCTGTTGTTCCGGCTGGCCACCCTGCGCGCCGTGGTGGTTGACGTCCCGATGCCTGCCTTCTACGGGGCCGAAAAAAGCAACCTGCGCGTCTCGCAGGTTGCGCGGTCGTTCCCGGGGCGCTTCCTGGTGCGCGGGCTCAAGCGCGTGTTCTACGGATATTTCCTGCGCGACTTCAACGCCGGCACGGTTCAGCTGCTGGCGGGACTTGCGCTCACGATCGGTGGCGGGGTCTTCGGCGCATTGCGCTGGCGCGACAGCATCGTGAGCGGCGTGCCCGCCACCGCGGGCACCGTGGTGCTGGCCGCACTGCCGGTGCTGCTTGGCGGGCAGCTGCTGATCGCCGCGCTCAACTACGACATCGGCAACATCCCTCGCCGCCCGCTGCACCCTCACCTTGGTGGAAAGACTAAAACGGGAACGCCGATGGCCGCCGATACGGCTGAGCGCGTGCCATGAGCGGGTAGCGTGCCACTCCAACAATCAGTTTTGGGTTTTATCGGCGGCCATCGGCGTTAATCGGCGTTCCCTGCCTTAGCCGGGAGAAAACCAGGCGTAGCCCCCGCCAGACCTTCGGGACCAACCAGACCAGCATCAGCAGGAAGAGCACCAGCAGCCCGAGGAAAACCACCGGGTGCGCGAACGCGAGCCAGATGCCGGTGATCACCATCGCATCCTCGGTGAAGGAGGCCCCCCAGTTTGAAAACGGCTCGGGCGAGGTGTTGATGACCGCGCGCCCGCCGGCCTTCGAGAAATGCGTGCCCGCCGTGATGGTGCCGCCGATCAATCCTGCCGCGACCGTGTAAGCCGAGAGGTCGTCGCCGGCCACGCCCGCGGCGAGCAACGCGCCGGCGGGAATGCGAATGAAGGTGTGGACCACATCCCAGAGCGAATCGATGGCCGGCACCTTGTCGGCGATGAATTCCATCACCAGCATGAAGCCCGCCGCGCCGATCACCCACGGATGCTGCAGGACCTCGAGGCCCTTGGGCAGGTCGACGTAGCCCTGGTGCCCGGCGAGGCCCACGGCGAACACCACGAGGTAGAGGCGCAGGCCGCTCGCCCACGCCAGCAGCGAAGCCAGGGCCACCGATTGCAGCAGCGTGAGGTCCGGGGTCATGGCATAGGGACCATCGGAACGAAGCGAGGTTGCGCCTCGACGCGCTCGATCCATGCCGTGGTGGCCGGATACCCGGCGAGCGCCACGCCGCCTTCCTCCGCGGCGTGGGTGTAGGCGTAGAGCGCGATGTCGGCGATCGAATATTCGTTGCCCACGAAATAGCGGTTCTGCCCGAGGTGGCGCTCCATCACCGCCAGCGCCTCGTGCGCGCGCTCCCGCACCTTGGGCAGCTCCGCGCGGCGCGGATGGTCCGCGGGCAGAAACTTGCAGATGAAGCGGGCCACGGCGAGATAGGGTTCGTGGCTGTACTGCTCGAAAAACATCCACTGCAGCACCTCGGCCTTCAACAGGCGTTCGTCGGGCCAGAACGGCGTGCCGTCGGCCACGTAGCAGAGGATGGCGTTGGACTCGGCCAGGAAGTGGCCGGGGTGATGCTCGAGCAGCGGCACCCGGCCATTGGGGTTTCTCGCGAGGTAGGCCGGCTGGCGGGTGATGCCCGTCATGATGTCGACCTCCTCCCACAGGTACGGCGTACCGAGTTGTTCGAGGGCGAGCTGGACCTTGTAGCAGTTGCCGGAGGTTGCCATGCCGTAGACCCGGTACATCTGGTTGCCTCAGCTAGCGATAGGCGGGCTCCGATGTTGCCAGAAATGCGGCCCGGGGCCAGGCGATAGCCCTGGGCGAGCAGTTCGCGCGCGGCCACGTCGCGCCGAAGGTGCGCGCGTTTGTCGATTTCCTCGCCGAACGCCTGCGCCGGCCGGGGTGGAACAAGGCCTGAACGCCTGTAAAGTGGGGCCATGCCCACGAAACAACTTTCCCGCATGAGATTCGCCGTCCTTGCGATCGCCGCGCTGCTGCCGGCGATCGCCGTGGCCGCCCCCGCCGAAGAAGTCCCCTTCGTCGTGACCCCCGATAACGTGACCCTTGCGATGCTGCAGCTCGCAAAGGTTGGCCCCGAGGACTACGTGATCGACCTGGGCTCGGGCGACGGGCGCATCGTGCTGACCGCCGCAAAACGCTTCGGCGCGCGCGGCCTGGGCGTGGAGATCGTCCCGGAGCTGGTGGAAAAAAGCCGCGCCGCCGCGCGCAACATGCACCTGGAACAACGCGCGCACTTCCGCGAGCTCGACCTCTTCAAGGCCGACCTCTCCCCCGCCAGCGTCATCACCATGTACCTGCTGCCCGAGGTGAACCTGCAGCTGCGCCCGCGCCTGCTGCAGCTGCGCCCGGGCACACGCATCGTCTCGCACGACTGGGACATGGCCGACTGGGAGCCCGACAAGACCATCACGCTGGAGGTGCCCGACAAACCCGTCGGCCGCGAGAAGTCGAGCAGGATCCACCTCTGGGTGGTTCCCGCGCGCATCGAGGGCGACTGGTGCGGCACCGGCAAACACAAGGGCGTGGAGCTGCGCCTGGCGCAGAGCTTCCAGAAATACCGGGCGCAACTCACCGATGCCACGGGGCCGAAGGAATTCGAAGGGCGCATCGGCGGCTACGTGTTGCGGGGGCCGCAGGGGCTCAACCTGACCTTCGACGGCACGCGCATCAAGGCGACCTGGGCGGCCGGCAAATATTCCGCGATCAAGAATGCAACCTTCGCGAGGAGCCGTGGCCAAACCTGCAAATGACCTCCACCCGCCTCGTTTGCGCCGCGCTGTGCGGTGCGCTCCTCACGGCATGCGCCGATAGCGCGAAGCTGCCGCCCAATGCCGACGTGGGTCCCAACCCCACGCTTGTCGGCCCTGCAAAAAACCTCATCCCCACCGTCAATATCGCGCCCGCCAGGCCTTTCGCGCCAGGCGAAACGCCCGTGGCCGCGCAGGGGCTGCGCGTGAAGGCACTCGCCTCGGGCCTGGACCACCCGCGCTGGCTGCACGTGCTCCCCAATGGCGACGTGCTGGTGGCGGAAAGCAACGCGCCGCCGCGGCCGGAAGAAGGCAAGGGCATCAAGGCCAAGGTCATGCAGTACTTCATGAAAAAGGCCGGCGCGGGCGTCCCCAGCGCCAACCGCATCACGCTGCTGCGCGATGTCGACGGTGACGGCATCGCGGAAGTGAAGAGCGCCTTCATCGAGAACCTGAACTCCCCCTTCGGCATGGCGCTCGTCGGCGATACGCTCTACGTCGCCAACGCCGATGCGGTCGTGAAGTTTCCCTACAAGACCGGCGAGACCCGCATCACCGCCGCGCCGGTGAAGGTTGTCGACCTGCCCGGCGGCCCGCGCAACCACCACTGGACCAAGAGCCTCGTCGCCAGCCGTGACCGCACCAGGCTCTACACGGGCATCGGCTCCAACAGCAACGTGGCCGAAAACGGCATGGAAGAGGAAAAGGACCGCGCCGCCATCGCCGAGATCGACATCGCGGCCGGTACGCGGCGCACGTTCGCAGCGGGTGTTCGCAATCCGGTGGGCCTCGCGTGGGAGCCATCCACCGGCACGCTCTGGGCCGTGGCCAACGAACGCGACGAGCTCGGCAGCGACCTGGTGCCCGATTACCTCACCTCCCTCGTCGACGGCGGCTTCTATGGCTGGCCGTACAGCTACTACGGCCAGAACGTCGATGAAAGGGTGCAGCCGCCGCGCCCGGACCTCGTCGCAAAGGCCATCAAGCCCGACTACGCGCTGGGCTCGCACGTGGCCGCGCTCGGGCTTACGTTCGCGCAGGGCGCGGCGCTCGGGCCCGCGTTCACCGACGGCGCTTTTGTCGGGGAACACGGTTCGTGGAACCGCAAGCCCCATTCGGGCTACGCCGTGGTGTTCGTGCCCTTCAGCGGCGGCAAGCCCAATGGCATGCCGGTGAATGTGCTCACGGGCTTCCTCAGCAGCGAGGGCGAAGCCAGGGGGCGCCCCGTCGGCGTGGCGATCGACAAACGCGGCGCGCTACTGGTGGCCGACGACGTCGGCAACGCCATCTGGCGGGTCAGCGCCGCGGCCACACGCTAGATTCGATCCGCATCCGCCACACCCCCTCGCCGGCGGCATCCACTCGCATCCATCGCTCACGCTCATCCGGCGCGAGCTCGTAGCGCCGGAAGCCGAGCCAGGTGTAGACCGCTTGCGCACGCACGTTCCAATTCCATACCTGGAGCCACACGAATTCCACGCCGGCCCGGGCGCAGGCGTCGTCCAGGAACGTTGCCAACGCGGCCTTGAGCGCGCGCGGCCGCCGGCCATGGCCTCGAGGTGTTCCGCGTCGCTCCACTGGCCGATGAAGCCCCGGTTGGCGGGGTCGCGTTCGAGGGCCGTCACAAACGCGAGGTCCGCGGGCGTGGCGCGGCGCAGTCGAACGCCCAATCTATAATCCGGCGTGCTGTTCAATTCGTACGAGTTCCTGCTGGTTTTCCTGCCGCTGGTGGTCGCCGGATATTTTGCCATCGGCAGGCACTCGGCCCTCGGCGCGAACGTGTTCCTGGCGGCCGCTTCCCTGTTGTTCTACGCGTGGTGGCGCCTCGACTTCGTCTGGGTGCTGCTGGCTTCGGTTGCCGTCAACTACGCGTTCGGGCGGCGCCTGTCGCGCGATGCGGCGGCCGGCACGCCGCACAAGCCGGTCCTCGTTGCCGGCATCACCTTCAACCTCGTGCTGCTCGGCTACTACAAATACGCCGATTTCTTCATCACCAACGTGAACGCGTTGGCGGGCGCGCACCTGGGCCTGCTGCAGGTGGCGCTGCCGCTGGGCATCAGCTTCTTCACCTTTACGCAGGTGGCCTACCTGGTGGACGCCTCGAAGGCGAAGGCGGCGGAGTACAGCGCCACGAACTACCTCCTGTTCGTCACCTTTTTCCCGCACCTGCTGGCCGGCCCGATCATCCACCACAGGGAGATGATGCCGCAGTTCGCCGACGCGGCGCTCAAGCGGATCCACTGGGAGAACATGGCGCGCGGCGCGGTGCTCTTCACGCTCGGGCTGGCCAAGAAGGTGCTGATCGCCGACCAGGTGGCGCCATGGGCGAACGCGGGCTTCGCAAACGCCGGCTCGCTGACCTTCCTCGACGGCTGGATCACCATGCTGGCCTACGCGATGCAGCTGCTCTTCGATTTCGGCGGCTACACCGACATGGCGCTGGGCGCGGCGCTGATGCTCAACATCCGCTTGCCGCGAAACTTCGATTCGCCCTACCGATCGGTTGACATCCAGGAGTTCTGGCGCCGCTGGCACATGACGCTGTCGCGGTTCCTGCGTGATTACGTCTACATCCCGCTGGGCGGCAACCGCGGCGGCGAGGCCCGCATGCTGGCGCTTTTTGTCGTGACCTTCGTGGTAGGCGGCGTCTGGCACGGCGCCGCCTGGACTTTTGTCGTGTGGGGCGCGATGCATGGGCTCGCGCTCGTCGCGCTGCATTTCTGGCGCAAGGCCGGCATTGCGCTTGCGCGCCCGCTGGCGATCGCCCTGACGGCTTTTTTTGCCGCGGCCGCATTTGTGGTTTTCCGCGCCGCGTCGCTCGCCGATGCCTGGGGCGTGTTGTCCGCGGTCCTGGGATTGAAGGGCGTGGGGATGGCGCTCACCGTGCCTGAATGGGCATGGATGGCACGCCGGGTGGTGCCACCGGGGGAGCTGGCGGCGGGCATGGCGGGGCTGGGGGCGCTGGTGCTGGCGCTGGTGCTGGCTTTCACGCCGCGCAATTCCGACGACATCGCGGCTCGCATCGACCTCGGGCGCCCGCGCCTGGGGCTTGTTTTCGGGCTGTTGCTCGCCCTCTCGGCGGTGTTCGTGCAGAACGCCACCGAGTTCATCTACTTCATCTTCTGACCGTGGCGCGCCGGTTCTTCATCACACTTGTTGCGGCGGCAGTGGCCTTCGGCGCCGCCGTGGTGGCGTTCAACGCCTGGGTGGACCCGTTCCAGCACTATCGCAAGGCCGCGCACTTCCCGGCGCGTTTCTACAATGCCTGGCAGCGTTACGAAAATCCCGGGCTCGCGAAACACTGGGACTACAACCGCGTGGTCACCGGCTCCTCGTTGATGGAGTGCATCATCCCGGCCGACGTGGACCGCAGCTTCGGCGGGCGGACCATCAACCTCTCGGTCTCGGCGCAAACCGCCTACGATGCGGGCCACTTGCTGCGCACGGCGCTGCGCACCGGCAAGCCGCGGCACGTGATCATGAACCTGGATTACAACGCGTTCTCGGGTGCGCCCGACCGCAGCGGGTTTGCCGAGCCGTTCCCGACCTACCTCTACGACGATTCGATCGCGAACGATATTCCCTACGTGCTGGGGTATGCGACGACCCGCAAGTCCCTGGAGACCGCCCTGGGCCTGCGTTGGTCGCGCTTCAGCAGCGATCCCGAACGCATGTGGTACTGGATGGACGGCCACCTGTTCCATGCGGCCAAGGCGGTCGAGGGCCTGGACCCCGCCGACCTGAACGCGCGCTTCCGCCAGCCGCCGCGCACGCTGGAGGGGATGAAGGCGAGCTTCGAGGCGAACCTGGCGCCGCTGCTGGAACAGAACCCCGGCGTGCGTTTCAGCTTCCTCTACGCGCCCTACGCGATCCTGGTGTGGATGGATTTCGACCAGCGCGGGCAGCTGGAGGTGACGCTTGCCTTCCGCGAATGGCTCTTCGAACGCACCCGCGGCCTGGCCAACGTCGAGACCTTCGACTTCCACGCCGTGCCCGAAGTGGTGACCGACCTCGACCACTTCACCGACATCTACCACTTCTCTCCCAACCTCGCGCGCGGCATCATCGAGGCCATGTCGCAGGGACGCCACCGCCTCACCCGGGAATCGCTCGCCGCCAACAACGAGTGGCTGCGCCGCGCCGTGAAGGAAAAGACCCCGGCGCAGGTCATTTCCGAGGCGCTTGCCAGGCCCCTGCCGCCCACACTCGACGGCAAGGCTTACGTGCCCTAGCTTCCCGCGGCACCACGCGGTGCGGATTTTACGCCCGCCCTTTCCCGCTCGTCCGCTCCAGGCAGGTTCGCGCGTCCCTACGTTAATTAACTTGCATTACTAATTAACACTTGTGACAATGGAGGCGAAGCCCTGCCCTGGGCCTTCCCAACCACCAAGGAGCGAACATGGACCAGATCAAACCCGCCACCGACCTTTCCCAGGACGAAGCCACCCCGCCGGAGGCCGGCAAGGCGAACGACGTGCGCACGCTGAGCGACCTGGAGATGGTGCTCTGCGGCGGCGGAGACGGAATCAACTGCTGGTAGGAGCCCGCGCCCGGGGCAGGCAACGATCGATGCGCTAGCGCGCGCCCGCCGTTGCCTTTTCCCGGGTCACCGCCTTGGCCGGGGCCGCAAACGCGGCCTCTCCGCCCAGGGGGCGTTCACCCATCGCCTCCAGGTGCTTGCGGGCGGATTCGGCCTCGGCCCACATGGCATTGGCGCACTGGCGCGCGCGCGCATCTTCGGACCGCGCCTTGAAGGCGTGGAACGCCAGGACCATCGCGGCCTGCTTGATGACCGCGGCGGAGCTTTTTTCGCCGGCGAACTTCTGCAGGGCGGCGGCGGCCTGCGCGTCCTGCGCCTGGAAGGCGTCGCGGGCCAGGCGCATCAGCGTGGCCTCGCGGGTGGTGACCCCGCGCCCGGCCTTGCGCTTGTCGGTGAGCTGGCTGGCAAGCCGGTCGCCGGCAAGGGAAAAGCCGCCCGCAACCAGCAGCGCGGCCAGCAGCACGGCATCCGATGGGGCATCGAGCGAGATTGCGCCGCCCATGTCCGCGTCGTAGATGCGCTTGCCATACGCCCAGTCGCCCTTCAACAGGGCGCGCCAGAGCAGGCGCGCACGGCCGCGGCGTTCCGACATCTTTTCGTCCATCGCGGTGCCTTCGAGGCGCTGGGCGACTTCCCAGACGCGTCCGTAGGGGCCGGTGAACTGGCTCATCACGCCAAGGGTCGCGAACAGGTCTTCTTCCAGGGCCATGTCGCCAAAGACGTCGCCGGTGGTCGGGCGCTGCGCCGACTTTTCCGCCTTGAGGTCGTCGCGGGATTTTTCCCGGTTCAGGTACCAGACCACCGCTTCGGTCTTGTTGGCCACCCCGATGCGCCGGTAGAGGTTGTGGAGGTAGACACGCATCGTGCCCTCCTGGTAGCCCATCTGCTTGGCGATCACGCGGCTGGTGGAGCCCACCGCAAGCAGTTCCAGCATGCGCTGGTTCTTGGCGTCGATCATGGCGTCTTTCATCAAACGAATCCCCGATCTTCTTTGAGAGTGAGTACGAGTTCCTGGAAGTCTTCCATCCCCGAGCCCGCCTGGAGGTCCATGCCCAAGTCTTCCGATTCGGACCGAACCAGAGCATCAAAGCAGGAAACGTGCTCGGGATCAAATTGGGTGCCCGCGCCTCGCTGCAGCTCTTCCAGCGCCTCGGCCATGGTGCGCGCGGGTTCGGACCCGATGCCGCAGACCATCGCATCGTAGGCGTCGGCCACGGCGCAGATGCGCGCGCCGAGCGGGATGAACCTGCCGGCCACGCGAGCGGGATAACCCTGGCCATCCCAATGGGCATGGTGGTACCTGGCGATCTCCTGCGCCATGAACACCATCGGATGGTCGTCGTCACGCAACATTTCGGCTCCCGCGTCCGCGTGCCGCTGGACGATGGCGGTTTCGGCCGCGTTGAGCGACCGCTTACTGGCAAGGATACCCTCCGGAATGGATAACATGCCAATATCGTGCAATTCCGCAGCCATCCCGATCTCGACCGCCTGCAGCGGTGGCGTTCCCAGCGCCAGCGCCAACGCCTTCGACAGGGCACCCACGCGCCGGCCGTGCCATCCGGTTTCATCCATGCGCATCACGGCGCCGACAGCCAGGCGCTGCAGCGCCTTGAAGCTTTCGGGTGCGGAGCGCGGCTCCAGCTTGGAGACCAGGCGGGCGCGGTCGATCTCGTTGCGCTGGTCCATGGCCAACCCCGCCTCTTCGCGCACCCCGGCCAGCTCCACGTGTTCGCGCGCCCGTTCGATGGCCAGGTTGTAGATGTGGTCCGAGAGTTCTTCCAGGCGCATCAGGGCACGCGCCGTATTCCCCGCGGACTCCTCGGCCCGGATCACGCAGGCAAGCGTATCGCGCAGGGTGGAAGGCACCTCCCGCGCCCGGGCCAGCACCTGGTCGAGCCGCGTCAGGGCGACATCGGATCGGCCGCTGGCCAGCTCGAAGGACGCGCGGGTGATGTCGACCGCGATCCGGACCCGCGGCGAGGCCGACGCCGCCCCGATCGCAACAACTTCGGCAACGTGCCGCTCGGCCAGATCCAGGCGGCCGGCCGCCAGGTTCAGCCGCACGAGGTTGCGGTGGAGCAGCACCGCGGCATACGGGTCGTGTTCGCGAAAGGCCGGCGTCATCTCGTGCAGGGCGCGCTCGGCCTGGGCGATGCCTTCGGAGGTGTTGCCAAGCTGGAAAAAGCAATCGGCCAGGTTGCCGCTGGCCGCAAAACGGCTGTAGACCGGGCCCGACATCGGCGCCACCAGCGCCAGTGAGCGCTGGAAGCAGCGCGCCGCCATCGAATAGTTGCCGGTGATGCCCAGGGCATTGCCGATGTTGTTCCACGAGCGGCTCATCTCGCCGCGATTTTCCTCGCGCATCCCCACCCGCAGCGCCTGCACGTGGTAGTTGATCGCGCCCACGATGTCGGCCATGTCCGCGGACAGCCCGCCGCACGCCGCCGCAGCCCGCAGGATGCGGTTGGGGTCGCTCGCCTCGCGGGAGCGCGCGAGTGCAGCCTGCGCCAGCGGCAACGCGTCGCGCGAGCGCGCGCTGCCATAAAGCTGCCGGCACAAGGCGAGGGCGGAATCGACGACCTGGTTCGCCCCCTCGGCCGGCAACGGCGCGCGCAGTTGCGAGATCAGGGCCTGCACCGGACCCTCGCCCGGCGAATCCTCCTGGCTCATCGGCCGAGGCCTCGCGACATGATCACCGCGAACACGGGGATCAGGGCTGCCAGGTGCACCTCGGTCATCACCAGGCGGCGGATGCGGCGCTGCTCCTGCGCCGGCAGCTGCCAGGCCGGGTCGCGATCGAGGGCGCGGCGCCAGCGCACGAATGCGAGCGTGGGATAAACCGAAATCATGCCGACGGCCAGGACCAGGCCGATCTTCACGTAGACCGGCCACGACTGCAGGTAGAAATCGGCGCCCTTGGCGCCCAGGCCCAGGCGCAGGAAGCCGGTGAGCAGCGCCGCCATGGCCGAGCCGAAGTACCAGAGGTCCATGCGCCCGACCGCGTGCATGCCGCGGGCATCGAGCGGCCCCCTGAGCGCGAGCACCTGGGCCGTGAGGAAGCCGAAGAGCAGGAAAATCGACGTGAAGTGGAGATAGGCGAGGATCGCGTCGAGAATCATCGGGCGCAATTCGTTATTGGATAAGTCGGGCGATTCGCGCGACCGCTTCCTCCAGCCGGGCGACGGGTTGAGTATAGGCGATGCGCATGTGCCTTTCGGGCCGGTTGCGGCCGAAATCGATTCCAGGTGTAACGGCAACATGTGCAATCGAGAGGATCCGGCGGGCGAAAGCGAAACTGTCGTCGGTCAGGGCCGAACAATCGGCGTAGACGTAGAAAGCGCCCTGCGGGACCACCGGGACACGAAAACCCAGCCGCTCGAGCGCCGGCACCAGGTAGCGGCGCCGCTCGTCGAGCTCGCGCCGGCGGGCCTCGACAATCTCGATCGTTTCCGGCAGGAAACACGCAAGCGCCGCGTGCTGTGCGACGGCCGACGGTGAGATGAACAGGTTCTGCGCCAGCGTTTCGAGGTGCCGCACCCGCCCGGGCGGGGCGACAAGCCAGCCCAGGCGCCAGCCCGTCATCTGGAAATACTTCGAGAAGCTGTTGACGACCAGCACGTCCTCTCCCGCCGCGGCCGCGGACTGCGGATCAATTCCGTAGGTCAGCCCGTGATAGATCTCGTCGACCAATAGCGCCCCGCCCTTTTCGCGCGCGAGCGCCGCCAGCGCCTCGATCTGCGCATGCTCGACCAGCGTGCCGGTGGGGTTCGAGGGGCTGGCCACCATCACCATGCGTGTCGCCTCCCCCCAGTGGGCGCGCGCGATGGCGGCATCGAGCTGGTAGCGCGATTCGGGCCCCACGGCTATCGGCTTCGGCACCGCGCCCAGGGCGCGCGCGAAATGGCGGTTGCAGGGATAACCGGGATCCGCCAGCAGCACCTCGTCACCCGGATCCAGCGTGACGCCAAAAGCCAGCAGCAGCGCCGCGCTGGATCCGGCCGTGACCACGATGCGCGAGGCCGGCACGTCGACGCCGTAGCGCGCCGAATAGAAACGCGAGATCTCCTCGCGCAGCCGGGGCAGCCCGAGCGCCGAGGTGTAGTACATGCGGTGCTCGTCGAGCGCGCGCTTGGCGGCGTCGACAATCGGCTGCGGGGTGCGGAAATCGGGTTCTCCGATCTCCAGGTGGATCACGTCGTGTCCCTGCGCCTCGACCTCGCGCGCCAGGCTCTGGATCTCCATCACCTCGAAGGGCTCGATGTGCGCCATGCGCGCGGCGACGCGGAGATCGTGGGCGCGTTCGTTCATGCGGCGCAGCTTACCGGAGATGCTCGTCCCAGAACTTCTGCAGGCGCTTGGCCGACACCGGCAGCGGCGTGCGCAGCTCCTGGGAAAAAAGCGACACCCGCAGCTCCTCGATGAGCCAGCGGAACTCCTCGAGCTTCGCGTCGTGCCTGCCGGCATCGTGGTCGGCCTTGGCGCGCGCCTCGTAGAGGTTCCACAGGCCCTGCACCGTCCCCGCGTGTTTCTGGTCGCGCTCGGCGCCGGCGCGGTACTTCTGCAGGCGCAGGGCATAACCCTTGAGGTAACGCGGCAGGTGCTCGAGGCGCTCCCACGGGGTGCGCGCGAGGAACCCGGGGTAGACCAGGCGCTCGCGCGCTGCCTTCACGTCCTGGACCACGCGGCCCAGCGCACCGTGCTGCGCAACGGTCTGCGCGTATTGGTGCGACGCCTCCACGATGGCGCCCAGGTGGCGCAGCGCGCCCTCGGCCACCGCGGGCAGGCGCGCCTTGGCGCGCTTCTTCTGGTCCTCGAAGGCCTTCTGCGTCCGCGGTGGCGAGTCTTCGCCCAGGAACGCGCGGTCGACGATGGCTTCGACCAGGTCGGCCTTGAGTTTGTCCGCGGGGATCGTCGCCTGGAACTTGAGCCCGATGGCGCTGAACCCGCCCATTCCGCGATCGAGGTTGCGCACCTGCTCCTTGAGTTCGATCGCCATCAGCCTCTTCACCCCCTCGCGATGCGCGGTGTCGGCGGCCTCGCGCGTGTCGAAGAGGCGGATCGCAACCCACTGCGCCGGGCCCCCCTCTCCCGGCGGCGGGGGCGTGAGCGCAGGAAAACCCGTCAGCGTCTGGTTGCCGCGATTAAACGTCACCTGCTCCGGCAGCTCGCCGAAATCCCAGGCGGCGATGCCCTCGCGCTCCATGCCGGGGCGCGCCTTGGCCAGCGTGAGGCTTGCCGCCTCGCCCAGGCGCTTGCGCAGCTCGCCCAGGTCGCGATCCATGGCGAGCTCGCGGCGGGCCTCGTCGCTCACGCGGATGTTCATCCGCAGGTGCAGGGGAATGTCTTCCTTGGACCAGATGTCGTTGTCGAGGCGCTCGCCCGTCACCTTCGAGGCGTAGGCGAGCACCGCGTGCCTGACGGAAACGGACTGCGATGATTGTTCGAGGAACCGGGTCACGTGCTCGGGCACCGGGATGAGCTGCGAGCGGATGCGCTTGGGCAACGCCTTCATGAGCCAGCCCACCTTGTCGCGCACCATGCCCGGCACCAGCCAGTCGAGCGAAGCCTCGTCGACCTGGTTCAGGCGCGCGAGCGGGACGTTCACCGTCACGCCGTCCATGGGGTGCCCGGGCTCGAAGCGGTAGGCAAGCGGGAAGCGCGCATCGCCGTCCACCAGCTCGCGCGGGAAAAGCTCTTCGGTGACCGATTCCGCGCCGTGGCGCATCAGGTCCGATTTCTCCAGGTACAGCAGCCTCGCCTCCTTCGCCACGGCGGTGCGGTACCAGGCGTCGAACGAACGCGCGTCGCGAACATCGTCGGGCAGCTGGCGCGCGTAGAACCCCACGATGGCGCGGTCGTCCACCAGCACGTCGGGTCGCCGCGCTCGATGCTCCAGCTCTTCCACGTCGCGGACCAGCTTGCGGTTGTGGGCCCAGAACGGGTGGGGGCTGTCGAACTCTGCGCCCACCAGCGCGCCCTCGATGAAGATCTCGCGCGCGCGCGCCGGGTCGATCCGCCCGAAGCTCACCTTGCGCCGGGCCGCGAGCACCAGGCCGAAAAGGGTGACGTTTTCGTAGGCGACCACCTCGCCGCGCGCCTTGTCCCAATGCGGCTCCACGTGGGCGCGATCGACCAGGTGGGCGGCGGCCTTCTCGATCCAGTCGGGCTAGATGCGCGCCACGTTGCGGGCGAAGATGCGCGTGGTTTCCTGCAGCTCGCCCGCCATCACCCAGCGCGGGCGGTTCTTCTTCAGCCCCGAGCCCGGCCAGATGTGGAACTGCAGCCCGCGCGGGCCGAGGTAGTGGTCGCCGTCGAGCGCCTTGACACCCACGCTGCCGATGAGCCCGGTGAGCAGCGCGCGGTGCACCTGCTCGTAGGTCGCGGGCGTGGTGTTTTCGCGCAGATTGAGCTCGGAGGCCATCTCGCGCAGCTGTCCCGCCAGGTCGCGCCATTCGCGCATGCGCACGTACGACAGGAAATGTTCGCGGCAGGTATCGAAAAGCTTGCGGTTCGATTTCTTGTGGGCGAATTCGTGGTCGAAGAACTTCCACAAGTTCAGCAGCTGCACGAAGTCCGAGGCGTCGTCGCGGAACTCCTCGTGCGCGCGGTCGGATGCTTCGCGCAGCGCCTGCGGGCGGTCGCGCGGATCGGGAATCGAAAGCGCGGCGGCCAGGATCACCATCTCGGTAGCGCAGTGGAATTCGCGCGCGCCCAGCAGCAGGCGCCCCACGCGCGGGTCAACCGGCAGGCGCGCCAGCTCGTGCCCGAGCGGCGTGAGGCGGCGCTCGGGATCGATTGCGCCCAGCTCGAAGAGCTGGCGGTAGCCGTCTTCGATCTGCCGCGGCGAGGGCGGCTCGATGAAGGGGAAGTCGGCGATGTCGCCGAGCTCGAGCGCCGCCATGCGCAGGATCACCGAGGCGAGCGAGGTGCGCAGGATCTCCGGCGTGGTGTATTCCGGGCGCGCGTCGTGGTTCTCCTCGGCATAGAGGCGGATCGCGATGCCGCTGGCCACGCGCCCGCACCGGCCCGCGCGTTGCCGCGCCGCCGCCTGCGAGACCGGTTCGATGCGCAGCTGGTCGATCTTCTGGCGCGGGGAGTAGCGCTTGACGCGCGCCAGGCCCGAATCGATCACGTAGTGGATGCCCGGCACCGTGAGCGAGGTCTCGGCCACGTTGGTCGAAAGCACGATGCGCCGGTGCGCCGAGCGCTCGAAGACGCGGTCCTGGTCCTCGGCCGAAAGGCGCGAGAACAGCGGCAGGATCTCCATGTTTTTCGGGTGGTGCTTGCGCAACGTCTCGGCGGCTTCGCGGATCTCGCGCTCGCCGGGCAGGAACACCAGCACGTCGCCGGTGCGGCTGTCGCGGGCGATCTCCTCGACCGCTCGCGCGATCGCCTCCCCCATGTCGACCGGCTCGTCGTCTTCCTCCTGCACCTCGAAGAACTCGGGGCGGTAGCGCACCTCGACCGGATAGGTGCGCCCGGAAACCTCGATCACCGGGGCGCCGCCGAAAAACGCCGAGAACCGCTCGGTGTCGATGGTGGCCGAGGTGACCACCACCTTGAGCTCCGGGCGCGACTCGATCAGGCGCTTGAGGTAGCCGAGCAGGAAATCGACGTTCAGGCTGCGCTCGTGCGCCTCGTCGATGATGAGTGTGTCGTAGGCGCGCAGCTCGCGGTCCGAGTGGGTCTCCGCCAGCAACACGCCGTCGGTCATCACCTTGACCACGGTTTCCGGGCGCGTCTGGTCCTGGAAGCGGATCTTGTGGGCGACGAACCCCTTGGGCGTGCCCGGCAGCTCCTGCCCGAGGCGCTGCGAGAGGCTGCGCGCGGCGATGCGCCGGGGCTGCGTGCAGCCGATGATCCCCGCGGCGCCGCGCCCGAGCGCGAGGCAGATCTTGGGGAGTTGCGTGGTTTTCCCGGAGCCGGTCTCGCCGCAGACGATGGTCACCGGGTGCGCGGCCACCAGCTTCGCGATCTCGTCTCGGTGCTGCGCGATCGGCAAGTCCTCGGGAAACTGCGGTGTAGGTAAGCGTGCGGCGCGCGCAGCGTGTGTGCGGCTCGATCGCTCCACCAGGTCCGCCAGCAGCGCGCGCTCACGCTCCGCGGGGCGGGCCGAGCGCGCGCGCGCCTCTATCGACGCGAGGAGCGTGGCGATGCGTGGGTGGTCCACCGCGAGGGTGGCGGTGAGGATTTCGGTGGGGATCTGCATGCGGGAGCGGGCATTTTCCCATGCCCTGCCCGAGCGGGCAGCGGGGATCGCGAATTCCGCTTTTCAACACAGAGGACACAGAGGATTCACAGAGGACACAGAGGAAAAGCAAATCGATGGTGGTTCGAGATGTCGCATGCAGCTTCGCGAATGACAATCAGGCTTTTGTTTTCCTCTGTGTCCGCTGTGTTGAAAATTCGGCGCTCAAACTTCGGCGCCACACCGGTCAGGGTTCCAGCTGCTTGTAGACCGAGGTGGCGATACGCGTGAGCGTGGCGCGATCCAGCTCGCCGGAAAGCGCATACCCGCATTCCCGGTCGATCCAGTAGAAGACCGAAACCGGTCCCTCCCTGACGAAACGGAAGGCGGTGAGTGATTCCGCGCGGTTCGGTTTGCTCGCGTAGAGGGTGAGGCGCTTTCCGGCGCCGTCCTGGTACATGAACTGGGCCACCGGGCCTTCCGGGCCGGGAAGCAGTCGCCCGCCCAGCAGCTCGAAGCCTTCCGCGGCCAGCACCGGGATCTTGAGCGCCACGCCGACCCGTTTGGACAGCCACTTCACGAGGTGATCCTGCTGGGTCGCATCCACCTCGACGGGGTGGCGCACCTCGGGCGCGTAGACCGCATGCGCGCGCGCGGCGCGCAGCGCAAACGGCGCCCCGCCGGCCGACAGCGCCGGGGCAGCCGGGGGCCTGAGCAGCGGAAGGGCCAGGCCCATCGCGAGCCCCGCGGCGACCAGCATCGCCGCCCTGGCGTATCCGATCCACGGCGGGCGGCGCAGGTACATGCGCGCCGGGATCGGCTCCGTGACGACCGGGTCGAAGTGTTTCTTGAGCAGCGCCTTCAGGCGGGCGTCGTCGTGTTCGCTCATGACACCACCTTGAGGCCGGCTTTTGCGGGTTCGCGGTCGAGCGCTCGCCGCAACCGCTCGCGCCCACGCGACAGCCGCGACATCACGGTGCCCATCGGGATGCCGAGCGTGCGGCTCACGTCGGCGTAGCTCATGTCCTCCAGGGCCACCAGCAGCAGCACCTCGCGCTGCTCGGCGGCCAGGCCGTTGAGCGCGCGCTGCAGGTCGCGCACGTCCTCGCCGCTCACCGATGAGGCGGGTGCGGCGATGAGCTCGTCGATCTCCATGTCGGTGGGAATCCTGCGGGCCTTGAGCTGGTTGACGAAGACGTTGTGCATGATCGAGAAGAGCCAGGCGCGCAGGTCGCCGGGGCGCCAGAGGTGGAACTTGCGCACCGCGCGTTCCAGCGTGTCCTGCACCAGGTCGTCGGCCCCGTCGCGATCGCCCACCAGCGCGCGCGCGTAGCGCCGCAGGTTGGGGATGTAGGGGACGATGAGGTCGTAGTCCACGAAGGGTCAACAGGCTCGCGGAAGGGTTATTCCCGCAGCTCGACAATGCCCTTCGGCGTGCGGATGCGCGCCGAAAGCCCGGTGCCATCGTGGTGCGGCTGTACCGGGTCCGCTGCGGAGAGTCCCGCATACCGCAGCTCGTGCAGCAGCGCGGCGGCCTGGGGGTGGTGCAGCACCAGCGCCTCGAGCCGGCAGGCGGAATCGGGCAGCACCTCGCTGGGATGCTGGGTGAACCACTGGATGAGCGTGGGGGCGAGGCCTTCCCGGGGCAGGCTGCCGTCGGCCGGCACACCGATCTTCCAGCGGAAAGCGCCGCGCGCGAGGGCGAGGATCGGCGGCGGCGGGGCGCAGGCGACCTGCACCGCGGCCTCGATGTCGTCGGTGCGCGCCACCCAGTGGATGAGGGCGGGCCCACGTGCCAGGCGCGCGCCCATCGCCTCCGAGTCCAGCGCGAACCAGCGCGACTGCAGCGGCGGCGGGGCCTCGGGATCCACCGCGATCACCTCGAGGAAGCGCCCCACGCCCAGGCCCAGCAAGCGGTTGTGTGTGCCCATCACGTCGTGTTTGCCACCCACGCCCATCGGCACGCCCAGGCGGCTCTCGACCCAATCCACGCCCTCTTCGAGCGAGCGCGCGGCGATGACCAGATGGTCGAAACGGATTTCCATGGCGCTATGATTGTCCCATGAGCCTGCGGTCTTTCGCCCAACTTACCGTCGCGTCCCTCCTCACCCTCGCCGCCCCGGCGCAGGCCGCGCAGGAAACACCCGCCGCGCGCATGCGCAGTGCCTCGCAGGCGCTGATCGCGTCGGTTGACGCCGGCAGGCGCGCAAAACTGGTGCCGCCTTTCGAAGGCGAGGCGCGCGCCGACTGGCATTACACGCCGCGTTCGCGCCCCGGGCTGTCGTTCGCCGAGCTCGACAAGGCGCAGCGCGATGCGGTGCACCGGCTGCTCAAGGCCGCGCTCTCGGCCATCGGGCACCGCAAGGTCCTCAACATCATCGAGCTCGAGCTGGTGCTGCGCGAAATCGAGACCTTCGGCTCGCTGATGCGCGACCCGGAGAAATATTTCATCGTGTTCTTCGGCTCGCCGGACGCAAAGACCCCGTGGAGCTGGCGCTTCGAGGGCCACCATCTCTCGCTCAATTTCACGCTGCGCGGCGACAACGCCGTGGCTACCACGCCGAGCTTCTTCGGCGCCAACCCGGCCGAGGTGCGCAAGGGCCCGAAGCAGGGATTGCGTGTGCTTGCCGCGGAAGAGGACGAAGCGCGCAGCCTCATGAACCTTCTGGACGCGGGGCAGAAGCGCATCGCCATCGTCGACGGGCGCACCTATGGCGACATCCTCACCACCAACAAGGATCGCGTTTCGCCGCTCGATAATCGCGGCATCGAGGCGCGCGCGATGAACGAGCAGCAGAAAGCGCAGCTGCGCAAGCTGGTCGAGACCTATGCGGACAACTTCGAGCCGACGTTGCGCTCGGCACGCCTGGCGCGCGCGGCCGATGGTTTCGATTCGATCCGCTTCGCCTGGGCGGGATCCGCCGAACGCGGCAGGCAACACTACTACCGCGTGCAGGGGCCGAAATTCCTGATCGAATACGACGCCTCGCAGAACGACGGCAACCACGTCCACACGGTGTGGCGCGACTACGACGGGGATTTCGGCCGCGACCTGCTGCGCGAGCACTACGCGGCGGCACGCGCAAGCGCGCACCGCCACTGATACCCGCGCCGCCCTCAGGGCTTGGCGACGTGCCAGACGTTGTTCACGCCGTCACCGGTCTTGTCACCCGGCTTCTGGTCCTTTACCCACGTGTACAGCGGCTTTCCCTTGAGCGCCCACTGCTTGCCACCATCGTCGCGCGTGACCACGGTGTAGTCACCGGCAGCCTTCGCATCGGCCGCGGCCATGAGCGGCGGCCAGTTGGCGGCGCAGGGGCCATTGCACATGCTCTTGCCGCCCGCGTCCTTGTCGAACGTGTAGAGCGTCATGCCGGCGCTGTTGGTGACCATGCCGCCTTCGACCTTGGTGGCCTGTGCTGCGACGAGGGTGGAGATCGAAAGTGCGGCGGCGAGCGCGGCGGATATGGCGAGTTTCATCGTTTCACTCCTGACGTGGTTGGGGATGCTTCGACAGGATGAACAGCACGCGGCGCGGGATATTCCCGCGGCCGGCCTAATCCGCCGGATCCGGCGCCGGCTTGCGGCGGGTGAAGCGCCTGCGCAACCGGCCCCAGCTGCGACCCAGCCACTGCTCGATGTCGTCCATCCACAGGAACACCACCGGCACCACGAGCAGGCTCAGCACCGTCGAGGTGAAGAGGCCGCCGATCACCGCGATCGACATCGGCGAGCGGAAGCTCGGGTCGGCAGTCCCGAGGCCGAGGGCGATCGGCATCATGCCCGCGCCCATCGCCATGGTGGTCATGATGATCGGGCGCGCGCGCTTGTGGCAGGCGTCGAGGAGGGCGTCGACGCGGCTCATGCCGTGGTCGCGCCGCGCCATGATTGCGTACTCCACCAGCAGGATCGAGTTCTTGGTCGCGATGCCCATCAGCATGATGAGGCCGATGAGCGAGGGCATCGAGAAGCTCTTCTGCGCGATCAGCAGGCCGACAAAGGCGCCGCCGAGCGACATCGGCAGCGCCGAGAGGATAGTCACCGGGTGCAGGAAATCCTTGAACAGCAGCACCAGCACGATGTAGATGCAGAGCACGCCGGTAACCATCGCCAGGCCGAAGCTCGCGAAGAGCTCACCCATCACCTCGGCATCGCCTACCTCGCGCATCGCCACACCCGGAGGAAGGTTGCGCATCGACGGCAGCTGCTGCACCGCCTCGGCGACATCGCCCAGCGGCACGCCCGACAGCTCGATCTCGAAATTGATGTTGCGCGAGCGGTCGTAGCGGTCGATCACCGCCGGCCCGCCGGTGAGTTCCAGCGTGGCCACCTGGCCCAGCATCACCGGCCCGCGCGCGCCCGGCACCGTGAGGCGCTCGAGCAGGCCCAGGTCCTTGCGGGCGTTTTCCTCCAGCTTCACCACGATCGGCACCTGGCGCTGGGCGAGGTTGAGCTTGGGCAGCGCGTTGTCATAATCGCCCGCCGTTGCGATGCGCAGCGTCTCGCCGATGGCCGCACTGGTGACGCCGAGGTCGGCCGCGCGCGCGAAATCCGGCCGCACCGCGATCTCCGGGCGTATCAGGCTCGCCGTCGAGGCCACCTGCCCGAGGCCGGGGATGGTGCGCAGGTCCTTCTCCACCGCCACCGCCGCGGCCTGCAGCGCCTTTGGGTCCTCGCCCGCGAGCACCAGGATGTATTTCTCCCCGGATCCGCCCAGCCCCACCTTGCTGCGAACGCCGGGGAGCGGCTCGAGCGCGGTGCGGATGTGGTTCTCGATGCCCTGCTTGCGCGGCCGGTCGGACCGATCGGCAAGCAGGATGGTGAGCGTGGCCTTGCGCGCCTCGGCAGCGCCCGACGCGGCGAAGGGGTCGGTGCCGGCGGTGCCCGCGCCGATGGTGGTGTACACGCTCTTCACGTGTTGGACGCGCATGACGGCGATACGCGCCTGCTCGGAGGCCGCCAGGGTCTGCTCGAGCGTGGATCCCGGCGGCAGCTCGAGGTAGACCTGGGTCTGCGAGTTGTCGTCCGGAGGAATGAAACCCGTCGGCAGCAGCGGCACCAGCGCGATGGAGCCCAAGAAAAAAAGCGTCGCGAGCACCATCGTGACGACGCGGTGCTTCATGCTCCAGCCGACTGCGCGCAGGTACCAGCGCAGCCACGCCGGGTCCGCCGGGGCCGCCCCCATGGGCTTGAGCAGGTACGCGGACATCATCGGCGTGAGCATGCGCGCCACCAGCAACGAGGCGAACACCGCGAGCGAGGCGGTCCAGCCGAACTGCTTGAAGAACTTTCCCGCCACCCCGCTCATGAACGCGGTGGGCAGGAAGACGGCGATGAGCGTGAAGGTGGTCGCGACCACGGCCAGGCCGATCTCGTCGGCCGCCTCCATCGCCGCCTCGTAGGGTTTCTTGCCCATGCGCAGGTGGCGCACGATGTTCTCCACCTCGACGATGGCGTCGTCGACGAGGATGCCGATCACGAGCGAAAGCGCCAGCAGCGTCACCACGTTGATCGAGAAGCCGAGCAGGTACATGCCGACGAATGCGGGGATCACCGACATCGGCAGGGCGACCGCCGAGACGAAGGTCGCGCGCGCATCACGCAGGAAAAGCCACACCACCAGCACCGCCAGCAGCGCGCCCTCGTAGAGCAGGTGCAGGGAGCCTTCGTATTCCTCGGCGACGGGGGTGACGAAATCGAAGGCCTGGGTGAGCTCGATGTCGGGGTGCTGCGCCTTGAGCTCGACGAGCGCCTTCTGCACCGCCTCGCCCACCGTGACCTCGCTTTCGCCGCGGCTGCGCGACACCTCGAAGCCCACCACCGGCTTGCCGTCGAGCAGCGCCGCGGCGCGCATCTCGGCCACCGTATCGGTGACGGTGGCCACGTCGCGCAGCCTGATGCGCCCGCCGCCTTGCAGCGCGATCTCGATTTCGCCCACCTCGGGTGCGGTGCCGACGGTGGCCAGCGTGCGCACCGTCTGTTCCGCCCCGCCCACGTCGGCGCGCCCCCCGGCGCTTTCGCCCTGCACCAGGCGCAGCTGGCGCGAGATGTCCGCGGCGGTGGCACCGAGGGCCTGCAGGCGCGCGGGGTCGAGCGCCACGCGGATCTCGCGCGTGGCGCCGCCCACACGCGTGACGGCGCCCACGCCACGCACCGCGAGCAGCTTGCGCGCGACCTCGTTGTCCACGAACCAGGACAGCGCCTCGTCGTCCATGCGCTTCGAGGCGATGGTGAAGGCCAGCATCGGCTGGCCGGCGAGGTCGAGCTTGTTGATCACCGGGTCGCGCACATCCGAAGGCAGGTCCGCACGCACGCGCGAAACCGCCGAACGCACGTCGTCGACCGCCTCCTGCACCGGCTTTTCGAGGCGGAACTCGGCGGTCACGGTGACCACGCCTTCCTGCACTTTGGTGTAGAGGTGCTTGAGGCCCTGGACCGTGGCGATCGAGTTCTCGATCTTGCGGGCGACGTCGGTTTCCAGCTGCGCCGGGGCGGCGCCCGGCAACGCCGCGGTCACGATCACGGTCGGCAGGTCGATGTCGGGGAAGTTCTGGATCTTCATCGCCTTGAACGCGAGCACGCCGCCGAAGGTGAGCAGCACGAACACCATCACCGCGGGGATCGGGTTGCGGATCGACCAGGAGGAGACGTTCACGCGCGGCTATTTCTTCGGCGTGGCGGGCGGCGGATCGGGCGCTGCGGGGGTGGCGGCAGGGGCATTGGCGGGCGCGGGGGGGGCGATGCGCACGAGGTCGCCGTCGTTGAGGAACCCGGCGCCGTTGGCGACGATGCGCGTGTCGCCCGCCAGCCCCGACACCACCTCGATGCGGTCGCCGGACACGCGGCCGGCCTGCACCTTCACCTGCGCGACGCGGTTGTCGGCCCCGACACGGAACACGTAACTGAAACCTTCGCGCACCACCACGGCAGCAAGCGGCACGGTGAGCGCCTCGACGGCGCCGAGGTCGAACTCGCCGCGCGCGAACATGCCCGCCCGGGCGTTGCCCCACGCCTGGCCGCCCTGCGCCTTCACGTCGACGTAGACCAGCGCCGTGCGGTTCTGCGCGTCCACCGTCGGTCCGATCATGCGCACCCGGCCATCGAGTTTCGCGCCGCTCGCCGCGGTGATGCGGGCGAGTGTGCCCGGGACGACGCGGCCGAGCTCCGCCGAGGTCACCTCCGCGCGCCATTCGAGGCGTCCCTGCCGGATCAGGCGAAAGAGCTCGGTGCCGGCGGCCACCACGGCGCCCACCGTGGCCGAGCGGGCCGACACGATGCCGTCGTCGGGGGATTGCAGCGAGGTCTGGGCCAGGCGCACCTCCTGGGCCTGCAGCGCGGCCTGCGCGGCAAGCACACGCGCCTGCGCGGTTTTCTCGCCGGTCAACATCTGCTGGCTCTCCATGGTGGAAAGGGCACCGGTGCCCTCGAGGCGCCGCGCGCGCTGCGCG
The DNA here is from genome assembly GCA_038203035.1 of Burkholderiales bacterium. GTDB lineage: Bacteria > Pseudomonadota > Gammaproteobacteria > Burkholderiales > Usitatibacteraceae > Usitatibacter. The sequence goes on along the minus strand of JBBREI010000006.1, from coordinate 2,298 downwards.
TTGCCCGCCGCTTCCGCCGCGCTCGCTTCCGCCTGGGCCACGTTGGCACGCGCCTGCGCCACGTCGGCGCGCACGGTGTCGGATGCAAAGACCGCGAGCACATCGCCCTTGCGCACGCCGTCGCCCACGTTCACGCGCACTTCCGAGACGCGCAGCCCCGAAACTTCGGCGCCGATGATGGCTTCCTGCCACGCCACGAGGTTGCCGTTCGCGGCCAGCGTCACCGGCAGCCGCGCCTTCAGCGGCATCGCCGTGGCGACTGTGAGCGCGGGCTTGGGTTCCTGCTTCTTCGCGTCGGCGGACTTGCCGCCTTCACCACATCCGGCAAGCAGCAACGCCGCGGCCACCAGCCCGGCAACGCCCCGGGCCAGGGGTACTACCATCGCTTGCATCGCCATCAACCCATCACGATGCCTTCGTCCGCCATCACCTTGCGCACGGCCGGGCGCGCGAGAACGCGATCGGCGAGCGCGCTGTAGTTGCCAAGCGCCTTGACCGGCATGCCCTGGCGCAGGCCCCAGCGGTAGAACACCAGCAGGTAGGCGTCGGCCACCGTGAAGTGGTTTCCGACGCACCACTTCTTGCCCTTGAGCAGCCCGTCGATCTCCTCGAGGTAGCCGGCGAACATCTCCTTGCCCTTCGCCTTGACCAGTTCCTGCGCGCCGGGGTCGTCGACGTAGCGCGCGGCGCGCACGAAGTGCGCGTATGCCGGATGGACGGTGTTCGAGAACCACGTGATGGTGGAGACGCACATCGCCTGGTGCCAGGTGTCGGCGGGCCAGATCTTCGCCTGGGGATAGCCGCCGCCCAGGTAGGTGAGGATGCCGACGTTTTCGGTCAGGGCGCGCCCGTCCACCACCAGGGTCGGCACGCGACCGCGCGGGTTGATCGCCAGGTACTCGGGCTTGCGCTGGTCGCCCGCCGCGAGGTCCATCTTCACGGTGTCGTAGGGCAATCCCACTTCCTCCAGCGCGATGTGCGAGGCGAAGGAGCAGGCGCCCGGCGAGTAATAGAGCTTCGTTCCCATGGATTTCCTCAGAGGCGCTTGATGAGTGACGACGTGTCGTAGCGATTGCCGCCGGACTTCGAGATCTCGTCGTAGTAGCCGAGCACCGTCTGCGTGACGGGCAGCTTCGCGCCGTTACGCTTCGACTCCTCGAGGCAGATGCCGAGGTCCTTGCGCATCCAGTCGACCGCGAAGCCGAAGTCGAACTTGCGCGCGTGCATGGTTTTGCCGCGATTCTCCATCTGCCACGATTGCGCGGCGCCCTTGGAGATCACGTCGAGCACAAGCTCGGCGTCGAGCCCCGCCTTTTCCGCGAAGTTGATGCCTTCGGAAAGCGCCTGGACCAGTCCCGCGATGCAGATCTGGTTCACCATCTTGGTGAGCTGCCCGGCGCCCGCGGGCCCCAGCAGGGTCACCGCGCGCCCGTACGAATCCATCACCGGCTTCGCCTGCTCGAAGGGGCCCGCCTCGCCTCCGCACATCACCGTGAGCTTGCCGTTCTCCGCGCCCGCCTGGCCGCCGGAAACCGGCGCATCGATGAACGCCACGCTGCGCTCCCTGGCGATCTCGAAGACCTTGCGCGCGCAGTCGGCCGAGGCCGTGGTGTGGTCGATCAGGATGGAGCCCTTCTCCATGGTGGCGAGCACGCCCTGCTCGCCGGCGGCGACTTCCATCACGTCCTTGTCGTTGCCGACCATGAGGAACACGAAGTCCTGGCCCTTGGACGCGGCGGCGGGCGTCGCGGCCGTCTTGCCGCCGTGTTTCTTCACCCACTCCTGCGCCTTGGGCCCGGTGCGGTTGTATACGGTGACGTCGTAGCCCTTCGCCTTGAGGTGGCCGGCCATGGGGAAGCCCATGACGCCCAGGCCGATGAATGCGACTTTTGCTGACATTTCTGGTCTCTCCTGAAAAGGGCATTCCCGCCTTCGCGGGGATGCCCTCAATTTACCGGATTTGGCGGCTCGCGGCCTTCGAGGACGGCCGTCATGTTGGTGGCCGCGGTGTTGCACATGACGACGCGGGTCGCGCGCGATGCGCTGCCGATGTGCGGCGTGAGCACCGCGTTGCGCAGCCCGAGGTAGCCGGGATTCACCTTCGGCTCGCCCTCGAAGACGTCCAGGCCGGCGCCGGCGATGCGCCCGGACTGCAGCGCGGCGATGAGCGCGGCGTCGTCTACGACGCCGCCGCGCGCGCTGTTCACCAGGATCGCGGTGGGTTTCATCTTCGCGATCTCGGCGGCGCCGATCAGATGGTGCGTGGCCGGCGAGTACGGCGCCATCACCACCACGAAG